>NZ_JADYXI010000037.1:0-18918 GCF_015864375.1 Pseudoalteromonas sp. SWYJZ19 | reverse complement strand
GTATGTTCGTTAATCATAATGTGCCCTCAAATAAGATTTGAAGATCTGATCATGACATTGAGATTTAGTTCAAAAAAATCCCCGCTAATTTCTTAGCAGGGATTTGTGTATAAGAGACAGCATTGAGCGCCTTTTTTAATGTTTTTTAATTTAATTGGCTTATTAATAAACTAAAAAATGCTTCTTTGTTGTTGCACGTGTGGGCATTCAAAATAAGTTGCTCGCCTAGTGCTAATGTTTGTTTTTGCACTATAAGACGCGCCTTATCATCACCAATACTATCTATATCGGTTACATGTGCGAGCCCTATGGTGCGCCTAATTAACTCAGCACCACAGTAACCAATGGCGTCTTGTAATACCCCTTTTATAAAGTATTCACTGTAGCCTGTAACCTTTAGCGCAACTTCAGTAGTGTGCTCATTTATAAGCGTAAGCCAATGTTGTTCAAATAAGGTATAGCATTCAACAAGGGTGCTTAATAAGTGGGTTTGATAATTACGACGAGTCAAAAAATCTTCAATATGCCCGTATTGTGCGCAGTAATTTAAAAGTAAATTACCAATAAAAGAGCCAATATCGAACCCAGTAGGACCAAAAAAACCAAACTCAGGATCGATCATCTTTGTATTATTACAATCAACAAAAATACTGCCGCTATGCATATCACCATGGAGTAATGTTTGCGGGTTAGATAAAAAATTAGCTTTTAATTTTGCTATTTCTAACTTTAATGCGCTGTTCTTGTGTATTGCATCAACTTCGCTTTGTAGTTGCTTTGGGTAGTTATTGCGTTCGTGCTCAATGTACGGATCGCTAAAAAATAAGTCTTCAGTGATTTGGCAAAGCTCAGGGTTAGTAAATTGGCTAACGAGCGCTTTTTTAGTTTGTGCGGTTAAATAAAAATCTGAATTATAAAAACCAGTATGGCTTAAGTAGGTCGCTACGTGCTGCGCTAATTTAGGAAATTGCTCAGCATTATTTTGTGCAGTTCGCAGTATTTGTAAATTACCTAAATCTTCTAAAATAGTCAGTGCTTGCATTTCACTATAATGTAAAACCCTAGCAGTATAAGTTGGGCAAATAGCGCCATGATTAAGCAAAACTTGTGCTTCTATACGAGCTCTATCAAGCGTTAATGGCCACGACTCACCCACGCAACGCGCATAAGGCAGAGCTTGCTTTAAAATAACACTATTGTTTTGCTCATCAGTAATTCTAAATACTAAATTAAGATTGCCATCACCAAACTCATATGCCGATAAGGCTTGTCCGGGAGCAAAAAAATTACATTGTTTAGATTCAATTAATGTCGATACATAATCGATAGCGCGCTGTGCATTAAAAGCAACATAGTTAGTCATGGTTTAAATCTCAAAAATCAGCTTTTAAGCATTCTATACCTTTAAATGTTTAGATGTCTACAAGTCCAACTTGAGAGTTATTCAAAGTGGTGTAAAATAACGTTACGCATTTTTAATACCTTAAGCATTATGCAAAATTTAATCGCAAGCAGTTTAAAATATGAAAACGGGTCGCTTAGTGTGCTCGACCAATATTTACTACCTCACCAGCAGGTATGGCATCAATGCCATGATGTAGAAACCATGAAAGAGCTGATCATTAGTTTAAAAGTACGTGGAGCTCCACTTATTGGTTTAAGCGCGAGCTTGTTAGTGGCGTATTTAGCTGAGCAAGGGGTAGTTAAAGGTGAGCTTGAAAAAGCAATCAATGAGCTAGAAGCCACTCGCCCAACGGCGGTTAATTTAATGCATTGTATGGCTGCATTGCGTAAAGCTTTAACGCAAAGCGGTTATGTTGCCGGTATTGTTACCACAGCTGAGCGGTTGTTTATTGAAGATATTGAGCTGTGTGAGCGAATGGCAAGCCGTGGCGCCGAACTTATAAATAGTGGCGACAACATATTAACCCATTGTAATACAGGGGCGCTTGCAACCGCTGGTATTGGTACTGCACTAGGTGTTATTTACAAAGCGCAGCAAAAATATGGCAACGTACATGTGTGGGTTGATGAAACACGACCATTATTACAAGGCGGTCGCTTAACTGCCTTTGAGCTTGAGCGCTGGAAAATACCTTACACTCTAATTTGCGATAATATGGCGGCGAGTTTAATGGCTGCAGGTAAGGTGGATAAAATAGTGGTAGGGGCTGATCGTATTGCTGCCAATGGTGATTTTGCCAATAAAGTGGGCACCTATAATTTAGCCGTACTTGCGTATTTCCATAACATTCCATTTTATGTAGTTGCGCCTATTACCACGCTTGATACCAACACCGCGTGTGGTAATGATATAGAAATAGAGCAACGTAATCCTCAAGAAGTGCGCGGAGTTAGCGGTAGCTTTGGTGAGGCTTTATGGGCGCCCACTAATGCTAATGTGTATAACCCTGCATTTGATATAACGCCGGCAAAACTGGTCACAGGGTGGGTGTTAGATACGGGTGTGTATAACCAGCAACAAGTATTAATGGGTAAACTTAAAGAGCTAACTCAATAATATGCGACTGAATTCTGAAAGAAACTCAGAGGTACTATTTAGGTAGTTGGGGTAGGCTTTTTCTATTGATTTCAAGTCGCTCCCTGCAACTAGAAGCACGTTATTGTGAGTTTGTTTTTCTTGTTCAGCGTAATGCGTTAGAGCTTCTTGCTTTTTATTTTCTGCATATAAAAAGACTCGACCCATTTGTGTTTCTGTGTTGTGAACGAGTAAAGCAAAGCCTGTATCTTTCGATTTATTTTTAATTTCGTCAACTTGGAATGCGCGATTAAATGCATCAAGCTTATGAAATGCGGCTAGCTTTTTATTTAGTGCCGAAAGCTCATCAACAAAGGTCTGCGATTGTTGTGAACTTAATTGATTTGAACCATCTTTGACTGCAAGAAACTCACCCATGATAAAAAATAATCGCTTCCAATCTGTGTCGGCTGCTTGGGGATTGGTTTTTAGTGTTTCTTTTTCAATAATATCTACAATTTCAACAGTAGTAGCCCAAAGGTGCTGAAGCCTAGTGCGTAACTGTACTTCAATTTGAAAGCCTTTATAATCGTGAGATTTTAAATTGTTATAACTTTTATAAACACGATGAATACCTCTATAGCCTGTCGCTTTTGGGTTTTCAATATAATCATATGATTTAACGCTATGAACTGCTCTACTCGAATCTAAACTTGCGTTGAGTTGATATAGATGCTCTAGATTATCTAAGATTACTCGGCAGCCACCTATGTCGTGCATTCGCTTCAGATTTATTGCGTTTTCACTTTTACCATCCAACGAGGCTCTTTGTAACTTATCTATAATAGTTGGCAAGCGCTTTAAGCGTCTAACTATAGTCGCCGATTCTAGCAAATGAAGCTTTTTTACATGTTTCCATACGAGGTTTTTAATAATAGTCAGCGGATATAAATGTGCTGCACGATAGTTTTGTACAACCTCTATTGCAAAGTCAAAATCACCTTCATTTTTACGAAAAATACGACCAGCCTTTTCAACTTGCTTACGTGAGTAGGCTAGTTGTTGTTTAGACTTTTGATATTGTTCGTTCACCATTGGAAAGTTACTCTTTATCAGCTGCATTGCTAAAATAATATTACAGAGTTAAGTGATTGAAGTCATCCTGCAAATTGCATAAATACGCTTATAGAAAATATAGTTTAGGCATGCGTGCACTGAGCTTTATTAATCGAGTAAGGGAAATTGCTCTGCAATAGACGAGTCAGTACTTTTTGCTACCCAGCCCTCTGTATTGTTAAATAAGCGAATGGCAGTAAACTCAGGAGCGCTTCCCATATCAAACCAATGCGGGGTAAGTTCAGGCACTGAAATTAAATCGCCTTGTTGGCAAAGTACCTGATAAACCTTATTGTCTAAATGTAGGCAAAATAGCCCTTGGCCTTTTACAAAAAAACGTACTTCGTCTTCACTATGAGTATGTTCAAATAAAAACTTTTTGCGCAGCTCTGATGAGGCAGGATTACCTTTAGCTAGAGATATAACGTCTACTGTTTGATAGCCATTTTCAGTTTTTAACCGATCTATATCGTTTTTGTACGCACTAATAATTTGCTCATGGGTGGTGTGCTCATTAATATCTGCATTTGCTTGCCACTGTTCAAAACGTACGTTTACTTTAGCTAGTTGCTTTGCAATATCATCAGCATTTGATGTGCTTACAAGTGCTTTGTTTGCATTGTTGTCGGCATACACTGTTAATTGGCTCATACTAATTGCTCCAATTTAAATTGGCTAAAGTCATTAATATAAGGATGTGTTTTGGTGTTTGCTTGCCCATCACGAATTAAATGTAATGTTTTTATGCCCGCAGCTTGCGCGGCATCAAGCTCGCCGGCTACATCACTTAAAAAGAGTATTTCTGCTGCTTTAAACGGTAACAGATCAACAATAGTGTTATAGGCTGTTTGCTCTTGTTTTACGCCAACTTTGGTGTCAAAAAAGTCAGTAAACAAGCTGCGAATGTCGCCATAATCACTGTATTTAAAAAGTAGCTGCTGCGCTTTTACCGACCCTGACGAGTACACATACAAAGTAATATCGTTGTTGTGTTGAGCTTGTAAAAAATCAAATGCATCTGGGTATAAATGACCTTTAAAATCACCGTGTTCATACCCTGTTTGCCAGATTAAGCCTTGTAACTGCTTAAGTGGAGTGATTTTTTTATCTTCATCAATCCAGGTAAGTAAGGTGGTAATGACTTCTTCTATATTGGCGTTTGGCTTTTCGATAAGGGCTTTTACGGCACTAATTTGCTCAGCTACATCTGGCTTATTAGCATTGGCACGTACAAAGGTAGGTAATTGCTTTGCCGCGTAAGGAAACAGCACCTCTTTAACAAACGAGATGCGGGTTATTGTACCTTCGATGTCGGTTAAAATGGCTTTAATCATTTAGTTACTCCCGCTTGAATACCTATTATTTTTAGGCGCTCTAGTTCGCAACTAAATAAAAACTCTAAGGCTTCTAGGTGGCGGCGAACTTCATCAATATTGCGCCCTACAGCATATAAGCCATGACCACGTATAAGTACGCCATGCTCTATTGGTGTATGTAAATGATGGTCACTGACCAGCAGGCTTAATCGGTCAATATCTTGATCGTTATCGAAAATAGGAATGCTCAGCGTTTCTAAATGCGAAGTAAAGCCGCTCAGTGCTTTTTGCATTTCATAGCCTGTTAAATCAAGCTGATGCCTTTGGGTAATTTGCGACAGTACGGTGGCGGCTACAGAGTGAGTATGCAAAACACACTGTGCATCAGGTATAAGCTGATACAAACTTAGGTGTAATTGTGTTTCTGCCGATGGCTTTACAGCTCCTGCTAGGCGCTCGCCTTGGTGATCTAATTGCAAAAAATGCTCTTGCGTCAGTGAGCCTTTATCGTGCCCACTTGCTGTAACAACAAAGCCAGTGCTAGTACGAGCTGAAAAGTTTCCACCTGTTGCGGGTACCCAGCCTTTTTGGCTAACCCATTTTCCGGCTTCAATAAGTTGTGAAATAGCGGTATTGTTTTGCATACATTCCTCACTAATGAGCGTAAAGTTAATTGTTTTTAGACGGCTATACTTCTGTTTTAAGCAATGATAGCATCGCTTTAAGCGCAAAACCATCATTAAGGGCATCACGTGTTTGAAAGTAAATTACCAAATTTAGGCGTTAGTATATTTAGCCAAATGAGCGGGTTGGCTAATGAGTTTTCGGCAATTAATCTCTCTCAAGGCTTTCCTGAGTTTGATGCTCCTGATCTTTTAAAAACGCAGTTAAATTATTATGTGCAGCAGGGCGTTAATCAATATTCACCTTCAAGTGGTGTACCACGATTACAGCAACAAATTGCTGATTTAGCAAAGCGCAAATATGCAGCTGATATCAACGCAGCTGATCAAGTTACTGTTACCTCAGGTGCAACAGAGGCATTGTTTGTGGCTATTCAAACAATTGTGCGCCCAAGTGATGAAGTGATTGTATTTGACCCTGCATATGACTCTTACCAACCGGCAATTGAACTCGCTGGTGGAAAGTCAGTACACATTGCTTTAAGTGCGCCAAATTACACTATTGATTGGCAAGTAGTAAGCCAAGCAATTACTAAAAATACCCGTGCAATTATTATTAATACGCCTCATAACCCAAGCGGTAAAATATTACAGCCACAAGATATAAAAGCGCTTAAAGAGTTAGTTGGTACTCACAATTTGTATGTAATAAGCGATGAGGTATATGAGCACATTACGTTTGATGAACAACCGCATTTAAGCGTATTACGCGATGATGAATTATTTGCCAAAAGCTTTGTTGTATCGAGTTTTGGTAAAACGTTTCACAGCACGGGCTGGAAAATGGGTTACTGTATTGCACCTGCAGATTTAGCTGTCGAATTTAGAAAAATTCATCAGTACGTTACGTTTTCAAGTTTTACCCCCGCACAGCATGCGCTTGCCGATATGCTCGAGCAGCAAGGCGAGCATATAGATGAGCTAAGTGGGTTTTATCAGCAAAAACGAGACTTATTAGCGAGTCATTTAAGTAACAGCCGTTTTAAAATTTTACCTAGCCAGGGCACTTACTTTTTATTGTTAGATTACAGCGATGTATCGGATTTAAACGATGTTGATTTTTGCCACTGGTTAGTTGAGCAAGCCGGTGTTGCGGCTATTCCGTTAAGTGTTTTTTATCAAAATCCACCAACCGACAAAGTCATTCGTTTATGCTTTGCTAAAAACGACAACACTCTCATAGAGGCTGCGCAAATATTATGTCAACTTTAACCATTACAGCATTGCAAAGCTCGCTTTATTGGCTTGATAAAGATGCTAATTTAGCCATGTTTAATAAGCAGCTTGAGTCAATTACGCATCAGCCCGATCTTATTTTATTGCCCGAAACATTCTCGACTGGCTTTGCTATTAATTTAGATTGTGCAGAGCCCGAAAACGGTAAAGTACTGACGTGGTTAAAGGCGCAGGCTCATAAACATAATGCGTTTATTGCGGGTTCGGTACTTGTTGCACAAGGCGATAAAAAAGCAAATCGGTTTTATTGGGTAAAACCCGATGGAGAGGTGAGTTATTACGATAAGCGCCATTTATTTCGCTTAGGCAGTGAGGGCGACTACGTTGTAGCAGGGCAAGCACGCAAAGTTTTTGAAATCAATGGTTTTAAACTATTACCGCAGGTATGTTACGACCTGCGCTTTCCGGTATTTCAACGTAATAATAACGACTACGATGTAATGATAAACGTAGCAAACTGGCCTGCTGTGCGCCGCCATATTTGGGATACGTTACTTATGGCGCGTGCAATGGAAAACCTGTGTTACGTAGTAGGCGTTAATCGTGTGGGTGACGACGGTAATGGTGTGGCGCACAATGGCGGTACCGCAGTATACGACTTCAAAGGCGATGCGTTAACTAAAGCGCAAGATGACGCAGAGCAACTAGTTACTATCACACTTGAAAAAGCACCACTGGATGAGTTTAAAGCAGCGTTTCCTGCCTATTTAGATGCAGACCCTTTTACATTAATATAGACACGTTAATTTAGCGCAGAGCCAATAAAGTGTTAAAATAGTCGCAGATATTTTTGTTGGCGGCTAATATACATTATGAACACTTTAATCACTCCTGTAATTTTAGCTGGTGGCATAGGCTCTCGCTTGTGGCCGCTTTCTCGCCAAGCAATGCCTAAACAATTTTTACCACTACTAAATGAAAACACGTCATTACTGCAAAGTACATTGGCGCGTGTTTCTAATGAGTTGTTTGATAATGCTATTTTAGTGTGTAATGAGCAGCACCGATTTATTGCCGCCGAGCAAGCTGCAAGCTCAATTCCTACTGCATTATTACTCGAACCCAAAGGTAAAAATACCGCTCCTGCCATCGCATTAGCCGCCCACTATGCACTGCAAAATGGGATTACCGGTCCGCTATTAGTGATGCCTGCCGATCATCATATTAAAAACTTTGATGTATTAACAGCTAAGCTCCCTGAAGCTGTAAAACTTGCTGCGCAAGGAAAGCTAGTTACATTTTCTATTACGCCTACAGAACCGCATACTGGTTATGGCTATATAAAACAAGGCGCGGCTATTGCTGGAACGGGTTGTTACGATGTTGCTCAATTTAAAGAAAAGCCTGACTTAGATACAGCGAACCGTTATTTAGCTCAAGGTGGTTATAGCTGGAATAGCGGCATGTTTTTATTTACCCCAGCGACCTATTTAAAAGAGCTCGAGCGGTTTGCGCCAAAAATAGCAACGAGTGTCGCTGCAGCAACACAATTTACTAAAGATTTAGGGTTTACCCGCCCAAGCAGTAGTGCGCTTGAGCACTGCCCAAGCGATTCAATTGATTACGCTATTTTAGAGCGCAGTAATAACGTAGTTGTTATGCCTGTTGATTTAAAATGGAGTGATGTAGGTAGTTTTTCATCCCTTGATGCGCTTACAAAAAAAGATGAAAACGGTAATAGCTTAAATGCTAATTATATGGCTCAAAAAAGCACTAATAACTTAGTTATTAACGAGACTGAACACACTATTGCCACGCTTGGAGTAAGCAATTTAGCAATTATTCATACTCATGATGCCACGTTAATTGCAAACCAAAATGAGCTAGATTCTTTGCCTTTGTTGCTTAAGCAAATTGCTACAACACAGGCCGATAAACTTAACCATCATCAAGTGGTTTTTCGCCCATGGGGGAATTACCGTACTTTGGTTGAAGGCACTGGCTTTAAAGTTAAAAAAATTACTGTTAATAGCGGTGCTAAGCTTTCGACGCAGCGCCATCAGCATCGTGCTGAACATTGGGTTGTGGTTTCGGGTATTGCAGATGTGTGTATTAATGAGCAAGCGCATACGCTAACGCACGACCAATCGTGTTATATCGCCGCAAAACAAATTCATAGCTTGGCTAATAATCAAAAAGAGCCGTTAATTGTCATTGAAGTGCAAACCGGTGCTGTACTTGATGAAAGCGATATAGAGCGATTTGATGATAAATATGGAAGAGGCTAATAATTAGCTATTTTTAAAGCTAATTCACTATTACTCTAACTGCCCACGCACAAACTTTAAATATTGCTCTAAGCTGCGTTGCCACAGATCTAACGCTTCATCAAGCATATCGTTGTGTGGCTTTTTATCGAGTAAACGACGTTCTATTTTTTTCAGCTCAATACCATAGCGATTAAAACCAAGTTGCAGAGCGGTACTTGCTTGGCGATGTAAAAGCTTAATGCATTGCTCTGGTTGTTGATCAATAAGCTTTTGACAGCGAATTAGCTTGTTACGCGCCGAAAGCACAAACTCATTATAAATCGACGATACTTCATCTTCACTAAACGAGCTGGTGAGTGTTTCGGCCGCTGTTTTGTCATACAACGTATCAATAAGCTCTACTGCAATACTCGCAGTTTGATTAGATTGAGAGTCGCTAAGTGCTTGGCGAAGCTTTTCGTGCTTAATAGGCTTGCCTACAATGTCTTTTATTCCTAATTCTAAATACTCTTTTACTTCGTCTGGGCTAAGGCTTGCAGTAAATGCGAGTACTGGAGTTCGTTGATTTTTATGATCAATGCGTTTTAGACGTTTAAGTACTTCTTGGCCTGTTAAATCAGGTAGATTCATATCAAGCAAAACAACATCGAAGTGGTGAGCTTGCATGAGCTCTATGGCGCTTTTCCCATCTTTTGCGAGCTTAATTTTGTGTTCATCGTCGGCCATAAATTCTATAGCAATTTTTTGATTTAAATCTAAATCTTCAACCAGTAGTACATTAAGACCTGTTAAGTAATCTTTAGTTTGATGGCGCTGCTCTACAAGGCTTAATTCACCTAAAGTAAAAGTAACGGTAAAGCTAAATACACTACCAGTACCAAGCTGGCTGGCTATTTCGAGTCGGCTACTGAGCTTTTCAAGCAGGCGACTGGTAATAGCTAAACCAAGGCCGGTTCCGCCTTTCTCTTTTCCTGCACTACTTTGTACATAAGGTTCTGTTAAGTAGGCTATCTCATCATTTTCTATACCTGGCCCTGAATCTTTGACACTAATTTTTATAGTGTGCTCAAGTTGTTTTTCTAATACTAAATCAACCTGAATTTTAACGGTTCCGTGGTCTGTAAACTTAATGGCATTACCCACTAAATTAATAATTATTTGCCTAAGTTTTTGCTGGTCGCAGTAATAACAGGCTTGCTCAGGAATATTACATATTAGTTCAAACTTGAGTTGCTTTTGCTCGGCGAGAGGGCTTAGTAATAAACATAAATTATTAAGCCATGTTTTAAACTCTACATCTTCTTCGTAAAGCGCTTCGTCACTTTGATCTAGGCTCGCGTAATCAAGGACCTTATCTACCAATAAGTTAAGTGATTCGGCAGAATTTATAATCGCTTCGCAATAGGCTTTATTGCGGGTATCACTTGTTTGGTTCATAACAAGTTGGGCGCTGCCTAAAATACCGTTTAGCGGCGTGCGAATTTCGTGGCTTATAGTTGATAAAAAGAGCCCGCGTATTTCTAAATCTTTTTGTGCTTTATCGGCTAATTTATTGAGGTGCTGCTCTCTGCGCTCATTACATAATAACGCCATACCTGCAGCATAAAACATGGGTGCAATCACGCCATTTAAAAATAGCAAAGAGCTAAACCAGCCGTTTACTAAAAGATTTTTTTGTTCAATGTTATCCATAAATAACGAGCGGCCAATAAAGCTTAAAGCAACAAGCGTTAAAATGGTTATGTATACAATACTGCCATTAGGATAGGGTTTGCGTGCACACTTAATAAATATAAACAGTAAAAAACCGGCTTCTGCTATGTGTTGTATATCGGATGCAATCACTCTTTCGTGTAAAGATGGGTCAAAAAAGGTGTAATAGCCAAGCATTACAGTGCAAAAAGCGGTCACTGAGCAGAGTAATTTAAAACCAATACCGCGATAATTTAAAAATTGACTAAGTGAAAGGCAGTGCACTATTGATGCGGCAAACATCATGCTACTGGCAGCGCTAATAATTACTAAATTATGTGTATCACCAACAAGAGTAAAGCCAATAACAGAGCCTAATAGCAATATGGGATAAAAAATGTATAGCAGCGTGCCCGATATTTGTTTGTTTGTTCGCCATGTCAAAAAGTTAAGTAAGGTCATTACGACCATGATGGCGATGCTGGCAAAATAAAGAGTGAAGGAGTCGAGCATTAATATTCCAGCAAAGTAGCTATTAAACTAAGATTATCAAAAGTATACACTTATACCAATTATCAAAACAGATCACTTAGGCAAGCAAATTGGTATTAAATAAGTGTGTAACACATACAAAAACAGACACCTAAGTGTCTGCTTTTAAATTTAAACTAAATATTTGATTAACGAATTTCATCAGGGATATTTTGTTGTGCCCACGATAGAAGTTCAATACGGTTACGACATTTGGTTTTTCTAAATGCGCTGTATAAATGTGTTTTAACAGTATGTGGACTAATACTTAAATCTTCTGCGATCTCTTTATTTTTCGAACCTTTACTCATTAGTGAGATTATTGCTTTTTCTCGCTTAGTAAGTTTAACAGGCTCAATATCACCTTCGGTTAGTTTATGCAGCGCATCTTTATTAAATTGCAGCATACGATTTAATGCATTACACATAATATCGCGACGGTACCAAAGTTGATCTTCAAGTAGTAAGCGAATACCTTTCATTAATACATCGGCGTTATCTGTTGTGTAAAATACGCCACGAATACCGCTTAACAATGCACGATTAGCAAGCTCAGGGTTTTCGTCTAAATTAAATAATATGATATCGCATTTAATACGTAGGTTTACTAGTTGTTCTTTTAGTTTTCCCCATGCATCCTTGCTTGATGTTTCAATAAACAAAAGTCGAGTCCCTTCAGGTATGTCTAAAATATTAGTACCTGTGGTTACGTCAAGGCCTTGCGTTTTTAACAAAGGTTCTAAAACGTTAATACCAATAGTGTTAATTGGCTCTTGATCTAATAACAAAAAGGCTGAACTGCTCATGTTTTTTATACTCTTTTATAAAGCTGACTGACTAAGTTTACCACGACTTCCACACCTTTTGTATTAGAAAATCGCTGATGTACTCAATAACAAATACGATATTACGATTATTTAAACACAAAATGTTGCAAATAAGTAACTATTTATTCTTTATAACTATGAAAAATCATAACATTTGTAACTAATTAATTGAGTGGAACAATTTAATAAAAACTTTTAATTATTTTACTTTTTTTACATTTTGATAAGGTGGCCAGCCCATTTCTTTACCGCCAAGCATGTGTAAATGTATGTGATAAACAGTTTGCCCACCATGTTCGTTACAGTTCATAACTACGCGGTATCCGTCCTCAGCAAAATTATGTTGCTTAGCTAATTTAGCTGCAACTACGTATAAGTTGCCTACTAAATGTGAGTTTTCAGGATTTATATCATTTATAGTAGCAATTGCTTTTTTTGGGATAATTAACACATGAAATGGCGCTTGTGGGTTTATATCTTTAAATGCGAGAGTGTTTTCATCTTCGTAAATAATATCTGCCGGGATTTCACGATTAATGATTTTGGTAAAAATAGTTTCTTGGCTCATAGTGTGTTCCTAATTAAGTGTTGTGAATTTTAAGCTCACTAATGACAAACTTTCAAAGCAGTGTCAAACTGAAATCAAATAAAGGAGTTAATATGCTTAAACCAATTTTAATAAGTAGTGCAGTTGCATTACTACTTAGTTTTTCGGCTAATGCTGAGAATATTCACTTTCCAGAAGAATTTGTACCACTGCAAGTGGGCGATAAAATGCTAGAAAGCTCTTTGTTTAGTCGTATTGATGATGTAGAGCTTGCTCCCGGAACTTATCAGCTTAGGCTAAAGTACACCGATTTATATGAAGATGATTATGACACGCACGAAGTTGTGGAGTCGGAACCATTTTGGGTAAGTGTAACTGTTGAAGCAGGTAAAGATTATACCTTAGTGTTTAATCGTGCTGAAAATGCAGTATCTGCAAAAGTATTTGCAGAAGCACCACAAGTTAGTTTAAAAGCAAAAAGTAGCGCTGTTGCTAAGCCTTTAAGTGTTATTTCTAACACGCAACTAGCAAGCAATAAACCGGTAATGCAAAATACATTGCCTGCAGGACCTTCACGTCCTAGTCAGCCGATAAAGCCGATAGCACCAATTACAGGTAAAGGAATGCCAAGTGCGCCGCAAATGCTTGATTTTTGGTGGCAACAAGCCACAACTGCAGAGCGTAAAGCTTTTTTAGAAAAAGTAACAAAGTAAAATAACAGAAAAACAAAAGGGCCAAATTTGGCCCTTTTTAGTTTCTAGTTAACGCTATTTATTCAAATAATGCGTCAATAGTACCTTGCGCAAGAGGGTGATACCCAGGGCGTGCTTTTAAGTACACGCTTTGTGCCCAGTCTTTTTTACCGTTAGTGATAAGTGATTTATATAACGGCACAATTAACTTACGACGGCCAATACCTGATAAGTGCTTATTAAGCGCAGGATAAATTGGTTGATAACCATTACCTACTGCTAGCATAAACCAAGCAAACGCACGTTCAGCGTTAGTTGATTGCGTTAGGTTAAATTCACTATCAAGCTCGCTCATTTTCTCTATGCTTAAATCGCGTGGTAAGTTATTTAAAAAGTGTAGCCACTCATGTACAGACCAATCAGCCGTTGGTAGTTGAGCTGCTGTTGTGTCGCCTTTCAACCATGCTGCTGTTGCAGTATCTACTTTATCAAATGCATCAGAAGTAGGGTTTGGCGCATCACTTGGTAAGCCAGGCTCAAAAATCCATTCGTTTACTTTATCCATACTTACAACACCAGGGTACTTCTCAATTAAGTTAGCTTTTAAGTAAGTAACAAATTGCGCGGTAGTAAGTGATTTAAACGAAAACTCTTTAAAGTACGCTTTTACGAACGGGTCAAACTTATCGCGGCCATATTTGTTTTCTAGATAGATTAAAAATAACTGACCTTTAGTGTAAGGCACTGAGCTAAACGCATCGTCTGGGTCGCGGCCATTAAGCTTTAAATTAAGGCGTGTATCTGGTGCATCAATTGTTTTAATTTGTGCGCGTAAAGACGCTGAATCAAGTGCTTGTTCCATAACCGCACGGTCACGACCAAATACTTCTTCCATAATGCGGTTTTCAACGTACGAGGTAAAACCTTCGTTTAACCATAAATCTTCCCACGTTGCGTTAGTTACTAAGTTACCTGACCAAGAATGAGCAAGCTCATGGGCAATAAGGTTAACTAAGCTTTTATCACCGGCAACAACCGTTGGGGTTATAAATGATAAGCGTGGGTTTTCCATGCCACCAAACGGAAAACTTGGCGGTAGCATTAATAAGTCGTAGCGACCCCATGCATATTCGCCGTACATGGCGTTTGTTTTGTCGATCATGGCTTGAGTGTCGTCAAATTCAGCAACTGAGGCATCTAAAATTGTAGGCTCAGCAAATATGCCCGTTTGGTGCGACATTGCTTTAAATTCTAAGTTACCTGCGCCAATAGCAATTAGGTAAGGTGAAATTGCTTGTGGCATATCAAAAATGTAGTCGCCATCTTTATAAAGCGCATCTTTGTTATCGGCACTCATTACAGCACGTATATCTTTTGGTGTATGAATTCGTGCAGAGTAAGTTACACGCATTGCGGGTGTATCTTGCACTGGGATCCAACTACGTGCATGAATTGCTTGCGATTGGCTGTACATAAATGGATGCGTTTTACTTGCCGTTTGCTCTGGTGTTAACCATTGCAGGCCAGATGCTTCTGGACGACTGTTGTAGTAAATACGAACTAATTCAGCTTGGTTTTTAAACACAATAGTAAGCTTTGAACCTTTAACGTCATCTCGCTTAGCTAAATCAAAAGTCGCCTTTTTCCAGTTACCACTTTGATCTTTGTACATTACTTTATCAATGTCTAAGTCGCGGGTATCAAGTACGAGAGTTCTGCTTTTGCTGTTGTTCCACTGAAGAGTATGCTCAACAAAACCTTCTAACTGCTTGTCGGCAAAGTCGACATCTAAATCAAGGTTTAAGTGAGTAGTAACAACATCATCAAGGTTAGCATACGAGTTTTGGTCAATCGCATTAGCCATTGCTTGCGAACACATACCCGCCATAGCGAGGCTTAAAAAAAGAGGTTTAATTTTCATCATTACTCTGAACACAAATAAAAAAGTGCTGGTTTTATATCACGATTGACACGGTGGGTTGAGTGATTTTTACAATCTAGTGCCACATTTGCGACGATGAGGTAAACTATTGCGATTAGTTACCGGTATTTTTAGAGAGCTTTGTGGCGCATTCATTACACTCCTTACATACATTCGCATTAAACAGCCAATGCCAAAATTTTGTTGAAATTACTCAGCTTGAGCAACTTAAAACGCAAAGTTTTAGTGCACCGTTTTGTTTGCTAGGCGAGGGCAGTAATACCGTATTTTTAAATGACTACATGGGTACGGTTATAAAAATAGCCTTAAAAGGTATTAAAATCACCGAGCGTGAGAGCGACACACTAATAAGTATTGCTGCAGGCGAAAACTGGCATCAACTAGTCAGTTATTTATTAGAGAAAAATATACCCGGGCTTGAAAATCTAGCACTTATACCGGGCACTGTTGGTGCATCACCGGTACAAAATATTGGTGCTTATGGCGTTGAGATAGCTAAATTTGTTGAGTTGGTAGAGTACTTTGATATAACCACTAAAACTATGCATTCACTAAATAACGAGCAATGTGAATTTGCTTACAGAGACTCAATATTTAAAAATACTCTCAAAAATAAAGCGGTGATCACGCAAGTGCATTTAGCGCTCCCAAAAAAATGGCAACCAGTATTAAGTTATGGCCCCCTGCAACAGCTCTCAAGCATTACCCCGCAAGCAGTATTCGATCAAGTAATACAAACTCGCAATAGCAAATTACCTAACCCATATACACTTGCCAATGCGGGTAGCTTTTTTAAAAACCCAATAATAACCAACCAGCAGTTAGCTGAGCTATTAAAGCAATTTGCAGATTTACCTCATTACGAATATGGGCAAAGTCATCACAAGGTCGCAGCAGGTTGGTTAATCGATCAAAGTGGTTTAAAAGGGCACCGCGAGGCAGGTATAGAAGTGCATCAACAACAAGCACTAGTACTTGTTAATCACGGAAATAGTGAAGGTGGTGACCTAATAAAAATGATTAAACACATTCAGCAAGTTGTTTATACGCGTTACAACATTATGTTAGAGCACGAAGTACGTTTAATGGATGCGCGCAGCGAATGCCATATTAACGCGGAGCCTGAGCAATGAAAGCACCTGATGGAAACAAACTCGCTATTTTAAATGCACTTAACCAAGGGGGCTTTGTATCTGGCCAAGCCTTGGGTGAAAAGCTAGGAATTAGCCGAGCTGCGGTGAGTAAACATATCAAAACGTTACAAGAAATGGGCTTGGATATTTTTAAAGTGACTGGCAAAGGCTACTGTTTGAATAGTCAGGTGGGCCTTTTAAATAAAACACAAATTGATCAGCACTACAAAGCGCTAGGTGCTAATACTGCCGATGTAGAAGTACACCCTATTATTGATTCGACCAACAGCGAGCTTATGCGCCGTATACAGGCTAAAACAGCGCTTGAGTCTGGCACTGTTATTGTTGCCGAAATGCAGCAAGCAGGGCGCGGCCGACGCGGCCGTGTTTGGCAATCCCCATTTGGCGCTAATCTGTATTACAGTTACTTTTGGCGTTTAGATGACGGGCTTCAAGCTGCAATGGGTGTATCAATTGCGGTAGGCCTTGCTGTTTATGATGCAATTAAAGCGTTATACCAAATTGACGTAGAGCTTAAATGGCCTAACGATATTTATATAAATAAACAAAAACTTGCAGGTGTATTGGTTGAATTAGATGGGCAACCGCAAGGACCTTGTCAGTTAGTGATTGGTATAGGTATTAATTTACAAATGCCTGAGAGTTTTAGCCAACATATAGACCAAGCGTGGACCGACTTAAATCAACATACTCAAAAGCTTGATAAAAACCAGCTGGTGGCGTCACTTACTTATCATTTAGAGCAGCGTTTAGTGCAGTATCGCCAAACTGGCTTACAAGATATGTATGAGCAATGGAATTCGCTTAATGCGTTTGCTGGCGATTATGTTGAGCTAAATACAGGACACCGAAGCTGGCGTGGAATATGCGAAGGTATTGACCCACAAGGTGGAATACGAATTCGCCAAGATGGTGAAGTAAAAAGTTATTACGGTGGGGAAGTCTCCCTCAGAAAGGCGCAAGTATGAGATTACTGATCGACGTAGGAAATACATCACTAAAAGCTGTGCTGTGGCATAACGAGCAAGCACAACCAGCAGATATAAATAATCTACCTTGGGTGCAAATAACCGAAGTGATTTATGCGTGCGTAGGGCGCAGTGATTTACTAAACGATATTCTCGCGCAAGCGGCTAGTAATAATATTACTAGCTTTGAGGCCAAGGTAACCAAAACGCTTGGAGATCTTGTATGCGCTTACGAGCATGTGGGTAACTTAGGCATAGACAGGTGGCTTGCGCTTATTGCAGGCTTTACGTTATATCCAAACACAGTATGTATTGTTGTTGATGCGGGTACTGCGACAACAATTGATGTGCTCAATAGTGAAGGCCTACATTTAGGTGGCTGGATTTTACCCGGGCTTGATTTAATGACCTCATCGCTTACACAAAACACCCAACGTGTTTTTGATGACGGTAAAACACCGTTTACTAATGAATTGGGTAAAAACACGCCAAATGGTTTAAAAAACGGTGCCTTAGTGGCAACCATCGGGGCAATTGAGCAAGCTAAGCTGAATTTAACGGCTCAAAAAACAGAACAAGCAACACAAATTATTTTTGCTGGTGGCTATGGCTCACTATTGCAGCAGCAATTTGCAGGAAGTATTTTTGATTCATTGCTCGTAATGAAGGGATTGAATTATTGGTACGAATTAACCGAAACAGTATAAAAAAGTGCAAAAAACGCGTTTTCGCGTGAATATTGAGCATTTAAACTAAAAATTTACACTTTTTTTAATTTTATTGTTGCATCCCAATAAACCTTACTCTAATATCTCGCCCCGTACTAAAGCAGTGCCGACTTAGCTCAGCTGGTAGAGCAACTGACTTGTAATCAGTAGGTCAACCGTTCGACTCGGTTAGTCGGCACCACTTTCCTTTTACCGGAAGTGAATTAGTAGAGAATTATCGTGGAGGGGTTCCCGAGCGGCCAAAGGGATCAGACTGTAAATCTGACGGCTCAGCCTTCGCTGGTTCGAATCCAGCTCCCTCCACCACTTTATTCTTGACGGTTAGAGGTAGTTTAAGAACAGATTTTTATGCGGGCATCGTATAATGGCTATTACCTCAGCCTTCCAAGCTGATGATGCGGGTTCGATTCCCGCTGCCCGCTCCAGTTCTTGTGTTGCTGATATAGCTCAGTTGGTAGAGCGCACCCTTGGTAAGGGTGAGGTCGGCAGTTCGACTCTGCCTATCAGCACCAGTCCTAAGAATCTCCTTGATTACTTCCTTTATCTGTCAGAAAATACTATTTGAAAAAATTAACTTAATCTACCTCTGGTGGATTATTTTCATATGTAATTTAGATACACAAAACTGATAGGTTCCGTCATGGCAAAAGAAAAGTTTGAACGCGTAAAACCGCACGTAAACGTTGGTACAATCGGCCACGTTGACCACGGTAAAACTACACTAACTGCAGCAATCACTAACGTACTTGCAAAAGTATACGGCGGTGTTGCTAAAGATTTCGCATCAATCGACAACG
>NZ_JADYXI010000036.1:0-19883 GCF_015864375.1 Pseudoalteromonas sp. SWYJZ19 | reverse complement strand
GTGTTGCTTGCAGTGCTTGTTCTATATTCACAAAAAAATCCGTAGTTAGTTTCCTAACTACGGATTTTGCATGATCGTTTGGATCGGTCAACCGGTCATTTTCTTAACTGATCGGCATTAGGCTAAATGCCCCTTGATGTTGTATAAAAAGATTATACAAAAGATTATATAAAAGTAGTTAGTCGTACTTTGCTTCTAGCTCATTAGCTGTATGAAACTTCTCATGACTTTGTAATTGCTCGTCGTATTTAACGAGGTTTTTAAAGTGCGCTAATTGACCTGAGTTTTTAACTATTTCAACAATAAACGACATCATAAAATCAGCTCCCGTTAGGGTATCGCCCACTAAATAACGTTTACCTTCAAGGCGGTCGTTAAAGTAGCTAATTACTTTAGCTGTTTCAGCGTCAGCATAGCCTTCTAAAAACTGCGTTTTAGCGCCGTCTTTTAGTACAAACATTTTAAGTAAAAGCGGTAAAATTGCTGAGCTTTCTGCAAAGTGCAGCCATTGCTGGTAGTCAACATATTCAGCGGTATCTACTTTTGGAGCAAATTTACCATTGCCGTATTTAGTAATAAGGTAATCGGTAATAGCGCCTGATTCAGCAATAATTAAACCGCCATCTTCAATTACCGGTGACTTACCAAGTTGATGAATATGCTTTAATTCGTCAGGGGCTAAAAATGTGTCTTTATTACGCTGATAAGCCACAATTTCGTAGTCAACATTTAGCTCTTCTAAAAGCCAAATTACGCGTTTAGAACGTGATTTATTTAAATGGTGTAGTTTGATCATGTCAGTCCTTTTGTGGCTTGTAAGGACTTGGCCTTACAAACCGTTTAAAATTAAAGTGGGTTATTAATTTTAACCACAGTTTTACCAAAGTTTTTACCGCATATCATGTCGTTGAACGCGCCTACTGTATTTTCGATGCCTTCTACCATGTGCTCACGGTATTGAATTTTTCCGTCTTGTAGCCATTTTTGCATGTCTTGTGCAAACTCGTCGTAACGGTCGCCGTAATCATCAAAAATGATAAAGCCTTGCATTTTAATACGCTTAGTAAGCAATTGACCCATTAGCATACCTAAACGGTCTGGGCCTTCTGGCAAGCTAGTAGCGTTATATTGCGATACTAAACCACACAATGGTACGCGCGCTGCGGTATTTAGTAATGGTAGTACGGCGTCGAATACTTTACCGCCCACATTTTCGTAGTAAACATCAATGCCTTTATCACAGGCTTTTTCTAACTGCTCTGCAAAGTCATCAGCTTTGTGATCAATACAGGCATCAAACCCTAGTTTTTCAACTGCGTGTGCACATTTTTCGCTACCACCAGCAACACCCACTACTTTACAGCCTTTAATTTTAGCTATTTGACCAACCGTTGCACCTACTGGGCCTGTTGCTGCTGCAACAACTACGGTTTCGCCTTCTTTAGGCTGGCCAATATCAAGTAAACCCATGTAAGCAGTAAAGCCAGGCATACCCATAATACCTAATGCGTATGAAGGGTTTGCAGGCTCTTTACCTAACTGCATTAAACCTTCGCCATTGGTAATGGCGTAATCTTGCCAACCTGTGTAGGCAAGTACCCATTCACCGATCCTAAACTTATCGTTTTTAGACTCTTCGACTTGGCACACTGTAGCGCCAACCATTACATCACCAATATTAACTGGGTCAGCATACGACTTAGCATCGCTCATACGACCACGCATGTATGGGTCTAGCGATAGGTAAATGGTACGTAGTAAAACTTCGCCGTCTTTTAATGCAGGAAGCTCTACCGTTTTTAATTTAAAGTTTTCATCTGTTGGAGCGCCATTAGGGCGTGATTCAAGAGTAAGTTGGCGACTAGTCGTAGACATATAAGATCTCCTATTAATATAAATAAACTACTTACCGAATGTTTACGCTTTAAAAATCGTGATCAGCTAAACAATAATGCGCGGCTAAGCAGTATGAATATGTACAATGCGTACCTTAATAAAGGAGTTTTGGGCGGGTGGTTGATAATTCAACCTTTACAGAGTATTTATTCTAAATGGTTTATTTTAGCTTGCTAAAAATATGGCTATTGTAAAACACCCCGTTTTTATAAATGGCCTGTTTAAGCACAGCCTCTTGCTCAAAGCCACTTTTAATAAGTGCTTTCATAGAGCCGGTATTACCAGCAAACACAGCGCCAAAAATTCTGTTTATGTGTGAGCTTGCAAACGCTTCATTGCATATAAGTTCAATAGCGCGAGTAATAATGCCTTGCCCCCAATAGGCTTTATTTAGCCAATAACCAATTTCGCCACTGTGGCTGTATTCAAATTCGCCGGGAGTTACACCAATACAGCCCGCAAATTGCCCATTTACCTCAATGGCTTTAACTGTTGCATCAATTACGCCGTTTTTTGAGCCTTGGTTTATCCACCAATCAGCATCGGCTTGCGTATAAGGAAACGGAATTTTTGACGATAAATAACGCGTTACCTGTTCATCATTTAAGGTGCTAATAATAAAAGGCGCGTCTTGGGCTTTAAATTCTCTGAGGGTGATCATATTTTTTCATAAATTTTTAGTATGCACACTAACTTAACAATCATTTAAGAGTTAAACAATCAGAACCTAAATTAAACGGTTTACGGCTATTACTTTGTTTTAAAGTCCTCTAATATAAGCAAAATATTACACCTATTTTAGATGCCATTATGCACCCTCACATTAAAGCGCTTTATAACAGCGCCCAAAAACCAAGCCGTTTAATTATTGGTTTAATGAGCGGTACCTCGTTGGACGGGCTTGATGTTGCACTGTGTAAAGTAACGGGCGCGGGCTTAAATACACACATTGAGGTTTTAAATTTTACCACTGTTGATTACAACGACGATTATAAAACTAAAATAAAGCAGGTATTTGCTAAGCGAGAATGCGATTTAGAGATTGTTACTTTACTGCACCCGTGGATAGGTAAACTCCATGGCGATATGGTTAACCAGTGCTTACATACTTGGCAAATAAACCCTGCAAGTATTGATGTAATAGCAAGCCACGGGCAAACCATTTACCATTGCCCGCAGTCGCAGCATAACCACAAAAGCTTTACTAATGGCACCTTACAAATTGGCGATAGCGACCAAATAGCCGTTACTACGGGTATTACAACCATTGGTGATTTTAGGCAAAAACACATAGCCGCAGGGGGCGAGGGCGCACCGCTTGCTGTGTATGGCGATTATTTGTATTTTTCGAGCGCTGCTGAGAGTCGGATTTTGCTAAATATGGGCGGCATTGCTAACTTAACGTTTTTACCCAAAAATGGTGATGCAAACGGTGTGTTTAGCTCCGACATTGGCCCCGGTAATACCATTATGGATGCCTACGTACAGCAACATTTTAAAGATATGCATTATGACGATGGCGCAACAATAGCAAAAGCAGGCAAGATAAATACACCATTATTGAATGCATTGTGTAATAACGCATTTTTTAAACTCCCAATGCCTAAAACCACAGGGCCTGAGGTATTTAACTTAGCGTATTTAAATGCTGCACAGCAGAGTACAAATACTCAGCATTTAAGCCATGAAGATGTAATGGCCACCTTAAATACCTTTACTGCCACAGTAATAGCAAACGCATTAAATGAGTGTGCAGAGCGCGCACAAAATTGTGTGGTGTATGCAAGTGGTGGCGGTATTCATAACCCGTTACTAATGGCGCAACTTACAGCGCTTTGCCCACGGATTAATGCATTTAAAAATACCGACGATTTAGGTATAAATCCCGACGCAAAAGAGGCCGTGTTATTTGCTATTTTAGCAAACGAATGCCTAGCAGGAGAGCAGCAACACCTAAGTAATACTGCACAAGGTATTGCGGGAGTTACTATGGGTAAAGTAAGTTTTGCAGATTAATAACTTATAGGTCGGCAAAGTACAGCCAGCACTAAAACAGTGATAAAAACGTAGATCCCATACTCGCAAAGTAGCTACGAACGCCCTGAGGCTTAGCATGTTCAGTTGTTATATGTTCAGGAATATAGCCTTGCTCAAATGCTTTAATGTACACATCGAGTTGTTGGCTTTCTTTTAAGGTCGTGTTTTTTCCGTGCAGCATCATTTGCACTACAAAACATTGGCTTTGTGTAATGTTACTTAAAGTAAGGTTTACAGTACCAGATTCAAGGTCGTCATTGCTTAGCATTTTTTCAGTAAAATACTGCGCCCCACGCGCACTGGGCTGCGTAGCACTTAGTGAAATAACATCGCTCTCATTTGCGCCATCAGGCAACACACACTGCAGCGTAATGTTATGCGCAGCATTGGCTTTTAGCGATAGCTTTTCATATTCCATAGCGTGGCTCATCGCCGCAGACATAGAATCATCAAATGATTGCTGTGCAAATGTTAGTTGCACTAAGGGTGTACTCATCTTACTTAGTCTTCTTGAGTTTATTCATTTATCGGATAGAGATTATCGCGGATCAAGGTTACAGATTTATGACTAATTGCACTAATTAGTACAATTATTGAGTGGTTTGATCAAAGAGGATCTTTGCACTTCTAATATGAAAACAGTTTGTGATACATTTAGAGTAGATAGTTATATACAGCAAGGTCAGGCGAGTGAGTATTGACTAGATAAAGCCGCTAACCAGTAATGCTATGTAAAATGAGTAAATAAAAATATAATGTAAATTATATTTTAGTGTAAACACTTTATCCCACAGTAAAAAATAATTTAAACTCAAGCAACTTGCATCAGAACGAAAAAACCCACGCCTAAGCATGGGTTTATTTTTTATCTTTTGTCTTTGGTGGGCTGCATAAGCAGGGATATCCAAAGCTCTCAATAAACATATTACCAGAAAATGTATTATGATCAACCAAAGATAAAGAAAAACTTATAAGATGGAAAGTTAATGCGATACAAAGCAATTGAAAAGACCATATCAATTAGTCGATTTACAACATACAGAAATGCTGTCATTGCGAGTACTGGTGTTGATTGCGGTATAAAAGCTCTCTCGCTATATGAATGGAATGCAAATTTATCATCTGATTTTTTATTTCCTTTACATATATATGAAGTGGTATTACGTAATGCTATTAGTGAAGCTATTGCAAAAAGATATGGTGCTGATTGGCCTATTAATACGGTATTTCAAAACTCACTGGCTTATAAAAATAAAAGAGAGCTATTAAGCATTGTTAGCAATAATTACCAAGGGTTAGGCAAGGTGTTACCAGAGTTAAAGTTATCTTGGTGGGAAGAAATGCTAACGCGAAGGCATGATGGGCGTATTTGGAACGTTCATATTCAGACTGCATTTCCAAATGCTGATAACCTAACTGCGGCGCAAATTAGAACGCTATTAAAAGAAGCTTGCTTTGTAATAAGAAAAATAAGAAATCGAATCGCTCATCATGAGCCTATTTTCAATCACAATAAGTTACTTGATATTTATCCTTTAATTGAAACTACTGTGGCAATGCGATGTAAAGAAACAAAAATATGGTTGGATGAAATAGAAAAGGTTAATAATTTACTTTTGAACCCAGTTATATGAAAGTATTAAAAAATTTATTTGGCACATAAAAGGGAAAACTGAGTCTAAAAAATGAGAAAAAGTCATAACTCCATCTATGCCCAAAGATCTCTCACCAAAACAAAGTACATAGGCTCATTAATATTTTTCCTCTCATAGTTTTGAAGATTGAGCGGATACAGTTGATTAGCTCACACACTTGACTATTTGTAGCGAGCGGAAAGTACAATCTTAGTTGAAAGCTGTCTAGAGGAATGCTTGAAATCCACGAGTGTAATTTATTAGCCAAAGTAAATACTCCGAGCTAGTTTTTACAACGACCAAATAAAAAGCAGATACCTAATTAGCATCTGCTTTTATATTTAAAAACCACAGTGCTAAGCGCTGTGGTTTTTAATTTTTAACGAAGAATATTTACTTAAGCTTGAGGTTTAATTAAGTACTTTTCGCCTGTTGCTTGTTTAGAATAAGCCGCGATTGATTGTAAATGTAACACCTCAGCTAATGACACTTCGTGCGTGTAATTGCTCGCAAATGTTGTGGTGATTTCGTCTGCAATACGTTTGCGCATTTTTATTACTGTATCTGTGCTTAACTTACCTAAGGCATTAAATAACAAGAATCCGTTTACACCCCATGCAAAACCAAAGTTACGGTTTATTGTGATAGGGCCTCGGTTTAATGCACCATAAATATACACTTGTTTGTAAGTGTCTGAGCCATAAACGCTGTGCTCTTTCATATCGCGTGCAGCTGCAACTTCCATACAGTTAAGAATATCACTTGTTAGTTGGCCGCCACCGATTGGGTCGAACGCTATAGTTGCACCCGTTTCAATTATTGCAGCGGTTAGATCAGCAAGAAAAGTGTCGCTGCTTGAGTTAACAATATATTTTGCACCCATATCGCGCAGTAATTTTTCTTGTTCTGGTTTACGAACAATATTAATTAAATCAACGCCATCAGCAATACAAATACGGTTTAGCATTTGGCCAAGATTAGAAGCTGCAGCCGCGTGAATAATAGCTTTATGACCTTCAGCGCGCATGGTTTCTACCATTGCTAGTGCGGTAAGTGGGTTAACAAAAGATGATGCACCTTCTTTAGCGGTAGTCCCTTCTTTTAGCTCTAGGCAACTTTGTACATTGGCACAAATAAATTGACGATACGTACCACCGCCAATTACAGCAACGGTTTTACCCATTAATGCTTGTGCGGCTGGTGATGAACCTGCTGCTACAACGGTGCCTGCGCCTTCATTACCTACTTGTGTGGCTTTACCTACGCGTGTTTTAAGTGATGGCATAAATTGAGCTGGAACATCGGCAGTAATTACTGGGTTTTCATCAGTACCCGATTGCTTTGCAGTAGACATATCAGCTGCGCTGAATAAAACGCCTAAGTCTGATGGGTTTAATGGTGCAGCTTCAATACGAATAACCACTTCATCGGCACTAGGCTTTGGCATCTCGATGTTTTTTAAGGCAAGTGTTAGTTTATTGTCTTCGCTGATAGTTGAAGTAAGTTGGATATTTTTATCTGTCATTATGTTTGCTCCCACAAAAATGAGTATTGATTACTGTTATAGCTAAGGGCTTCTTATATAGCTAAGGGCTATTTAGCGTTTACTGCTTGAATTTGAGCTTTCACTTTTTGCATAAAGTCAGCCATATTTGCTTGGCGGTCGGCCTCTATGCTTTGGGCAATGGCTAATTGGCTCATTGATTCGCTCCACTCCTTCATGCCGGGAACTTGTGCTAGTACATCCCAATCAAGCTGAGTAGAGCCAAAGGCGCTAACAATGGTGTTTACGTAATAAACGTAAATGTCTGCCATTGTGAATTGCTCGCCTGCAATCCAAGGTGAAAACTTACCTAGCTTGCTTAATGCAGTAACGCCACGAGTTAATACTTGGCGTACTTCTGTTTTAAGAGCCTCAGGAACTTCATTACCCGAAAATACATAAGGGATGAACCGTCTGCTTGGCAGTTCAAAATAAAGCTCTGCTATTTTCATAATTTGACGAACAACTGCGCGCTCACCTGCACCTTTAGGGTATAGCGGAGTTTGTGGGTACGACTCTTCTATAAAGTCGCAAATAACACTCGACTCAGAAATATTAAGGCCATTAGCTGTTGTGATTGCAGGCACTTTGCCTGCAGGGCTGATTGCTAGTAACTCTTCACTACCGCCGTAAACAAGGTGTTCTTTAAATGGCAGTCGTTTGTGTAAAAGTACATGTTTAACTAGGTTGTAATAATTGCTAGCAGCAAAACCGTGCAAAGTAATCATAAGTCAGCTTTCCATTATTAACGTGAGGATACTCATTGCCAAATAATGCAATTTTTGTCCCCGTGTTTAAGTTGAGCCTATTATTACTTGTTTTAATTTGCTTATATATAAGGGAAAATGCGAATCACTTTTGTCTTTAAGACAATAAAGAATTTTATTTAATGGAGAGGCGACTTGGATCAACTAAAAGCCATACGGTATTTTATTAAGGTGGTTGAAACAGGCAGTTTTACCAAAGCCGCAAAAGCATTTGGTGTGCCGCCTTCGTCGTTGTCGAGGCGAGTGGCCGATTTAGAAAAAAGCCTAGGAGCAACACTTTTAAAACGCTCAACCCGCATAGTTAAGCTGACCGAAGTAGGGCAAATTTACTACAGCGATGTACAAAAAATAGTGAACCAGCTAGAGCAAAGCCACGAAACGGTTCGAAGTTACCAAACAACCCCAAAGGGGCGTTTATCTATAAGTTGTATGGTAGGTTTTGGCGATAAAATGCTCATGCCGCTGCTTGATGAATTGAGCGCGTTATACCCTGAAATAATACTCGATGTAAGCTTAAGCGATGAGCTATCGACACTCGGGCGTGACGATGTTGATATTGCTATTCGTGGTGGTTATGCACCCAATGAGCGCGTGATAGCAATAAAACTTATGGATAATGGCTTTATACCTGTGGCGTCGCCCTGCTATTTACAAAAACACGGAGTGCCAAGTAACGCCATGGAATTAAAGCACCATAATGGGCTTTATTTTAAAACGCCTTCAGGGCCAACGCCGTGGTTATGTAAAGTAGATGAGCAATGGCATGACGTTTCTGGGCCTGCGGTCGCTATTTCAAATAACGGGTCGTGGCTTGCCAAAAAAGCATGTAACGGGGAGGGTATTTTAATGTCAACTCGATGGGCACTGGCTTCATACCTTGAGTTGGGCGAGTTACAAGAGCTTAAGTTTGAGCATGAGGTAGCAATAACTCAAAATTCTAATATGGCTGTTTATTTGTTGTATCAAAAACAACGTTATTTGGTACCAAAGGTAAAAGCGGCGGTCGATTTTTTAGTACAAAAAATAAAAGAAACAGGTGAAGGTAGTAAGCAAATAAAATAGCCCTTAAGAGTAAGGCCGATTATTTGTATAAATAATAGGTAAAAAATGCGCCTTTAGGCTAAAGCTTTTAACTAAGCGCCCGATACATTACTTAATAGGTTTAGCGATTAAGGATAATCATGGTTAATAATATATTTGGCAGTCAGGCTAATCTAAGCACTGTGCTTGCCCAATCAGTTAATAACGCGAACCAAACATCTGCGACACCTTCACTACACAGCAGTGGCGACCTTCAAGCTATTAATGATTTACAAATTAATGCGCCTAAAATAACCGACGAGTTATTAAGCCAGCTAAATGATGAAACACTTTACGAAACAATAACTAGCAATCAAAAAGTAGGGGATATTTTACAACAGCAACTTACCTCGCTATTTACTATTTCAAGCACACCTAGCACGCTTAACTATAAACTCTCCGATGAAGAACTCGCCCTGCGCACCGTAATAAGCTCTCAGAATGAGGGGTTATTAAAAAATGAAAACAGCACCCAATTAATTGAGCGATTAAATACGTCAGTTAAAAATATTCAGGGTGCTTATGCTAATACTAGCGATATTTTATCGAGTTTAGGTCAGCTTGGGTATGAGCAAAAAACGTTTTTAGCCTCAAGCCAGCAACGTGTTGAGCGCTCACTTAATCCATACATGGAAAGCCTTAATCGCGCAAAATACGAGGATGACAATAACTACCTGTTTGAGCTCTCGGTAAAAACTAAAGAAGGCGATGTTATAAACATTACCTTTAACTCATCGCAAGGGTACGATGAAAAAACAGGTGAAGCGATAGATGGCTTTGGCATAAGTTACGAAGTAAATGGCGATTTATCTGAGGCTGAACATGCGGCTTTAACGCAGGTTATGGCGGGTGTTGGCGAAATGGCCGATGAGTTTTTTAAAGTGAGTGAAAACTCATTTAATCCTATTATAGTGCCAAACCAAACAGACATGAGTTTAGACTTTTTAGCAGGCTTTAATAGTGAGCAGCTAGCGGGTTTTAATGTGTCGTTTTCAACAACGCAAAATGATGCGCTTGATACAGGCGAAAACACGCTTGATTTAAGTTACTCAATAGATGAAGCGACAAATCAACAAGCACTTGTGTTTAAGGCTGAGAATGGGAAAAACGAAATCGACTTTGCACTCGATATGTCGACCATTGGCGCTAAAGACACACAGCAAATGCAGCAGTATTTAGCGTCCCTCGATCAAAGCTTAGAAGATAGCCGAGTAAACAGTACCGAGGATAGTAAAGACTCAGCATTTGGTCGTAAAGGGGATGAGACAATGCAGCAAGGTTTTGCATTATTTAAAGGCGCTTTTACAAGTATGTCGTCAGCGGCTGAACGTTATAGCAATATTGAGTCGCTTGCAGATAAGCAATTTAATGACGGGCGCGCTATGGTTGCCGATTTAGTTGATAACATGATCGCAAGCGATCCCCGTTACCAAGGGCTTGGTAATAAAGCACCCAATACATTGGGGGCGGGTATTTCTAAGCTCGCTGATTTTGATGCTACGTTTTCTTACGCACTGGATAGCGGTGACTATCAGCCTAAAAGTACCATTGAGCTAAGCCAAGCGACTGAGCAAACCCAATTAGGCGAGCTTAGCGGTTTAACACAAAGTAAAAATGTAAGTAGCCACTTTGATTATCAATACAGTCGCCCCGACTACTACGACAAAGAAGAGAGTTATAACGTAGGTACCGCAGTTAAAAATAAAGAGCTTGTGGGGCTTGATCAGTCTCACGAAGTTGATGTTGATACAAAAATGTATGCGTTTAACCCTCAAACAAATCAATACGAGCTGCAAATGGCGATGCAAGAGCAAACCATTAGTAAAAGTGACATTCGCTTAATTGACGATATTTGGCTTGAAGAAAACGAAAACAGCTACAACATGAATAAAAAAGAGCGTGTTGAGAGCGACGAAAAGCAAGACGACTTTAAAACAACCAGCAGTCATTCTCATAATAAGTTAGTTACCTTAATTGGTGATTTAGACAAGCTGGCTGAAAATAAAGACGTAAGACGCGAGTATTTAACTAACTTATCGCAAGTTAACTTTTTTATGGATAAAAAGTAACGGTCTTGAGCTGTTCACTCCACACTTAATATTGGGTATAGTCGTTTAATACCTAAATTAATACCTAAATTAATACCTAATTTAATACTTAATTAAATACCTAATTAAAGAGTACCTTATGTTTAAACAATTAATTTTATTGTGTGCTTTAAGCATGCCGCTTGTAAGCTGCGCTGCTACGGCGCCATTTTCGGGCGAGATAAGTACGCAAGAACTGCTAAGCGACTACAACAAGTTTAACGAGCAATACAAAGCGTATACACCAACAGCACAAGATATAGCCCTAATGCAAAAGCTAGAAGGCAAAGAGCTTATTGTATTATTTGGTACGTGGTGCCACGACAGTGAGCGCGAAGTACCAAAACTCATTAAGTTACTTTCTACGTCGAAAGTACAACTTGCAAGCATTGAATATGTGGCCGTAGGTTACAACAAGCAAGACGATGCAGGCATTGCAGAAGCTCACGACTTGCAATACACCCCTACGTTTATAGTAAAAGACGATGGTAAAGAGTTAGTACGCGTAATTGAAAAGCCAACGGGTACATTGGCACAAGATTTAACACAGGGTTTGTAAATAGAGCTTGTTCGTATTTGGGGTTAACGATTTAGCAAATAGGTTTATAAGTTAGCTGTTGGGCTGCTATGAGTAGTCTCCTGATACTTTAATGTGTAAGGCCAAAATTTTCCCCCTTTGGCTGAGCCAAAATAGGAATTCAGCTATGGTTTGCATATCAATTAAAACAAATAAAAAACTAATTAATCTACAAGCTCGTTATGGTGTTTCTTAATATGTCTAAGGATCTACGTAAAAATTTGATTGCTGCGATTCTTAGTCCTTTAATTGCGTTACCAATCCTTGGTTTTTGTTATTTTTATGCGGGCATAGAAAACTATACTTCTGTGAGTTCGTTAATTTTAGATGTTGGTTTTGGTGTATCAATAGGGATGGGAAGTTTATTTTATTTCTATCCTTTAATGTTCATTTACGGATTACCTATTAGCTTATTACTCCAAAAGTTAAATTTATTTAAATTACCTGTAGTTTTAATCTTAAGTATACTTCCAGTTTTTTTACTTAGTCTTTTTAGTGAATTTAATCGTGCAACATTGGTTCTTCATTTATTAGTACTTTCAATGGGTTTAACTAGTTGGCTTATATATAATAAATTAAGGTAACACCACAAAAAGCGATTAATGTTACACAACCGTTTTCTTACTCGACTTACAGCTCAGATCTAAATCTACTCATACAAAAATTATTCACTAAACAGGCTTTTTTCGAATGCTTGCGCAGCATGAGAAGACGGTCTGTCTTTGTAGTGTAATTGGTATAATGGTCTTGATAACTCGACGTCATTTGGCTGTTCTAGCCGTGTTAATTTACCCAATTGTACTAAATCGTCTGTGACTACATTAGGCAATAAAGCAACGCCCATTCCTTGTGCTACTGCTCTTGCTATTGCTTCATTACTTCCGAGTTGCATACAGTTTTTTGCCGTAATACCGTGTTGCTGTAATAACTTAACCGACACCTCTAAAGTGCCCGAGCCAGGTTCGCGTAGTAACCAAAATTGATTGTTTAACCATGCTTTTACATTTTTAGCGGGTTTTAAATTGCTTGGTATAACCACACTCATTAAATCGTTTTGCCAGTGCTTACTAATAATGTGTGGCTCGGTGGGTGTGCCCTCAACCAGTGCTAAATCGATGGTGCATTCAAGTAGTGCGTGCTCAATTTGCGCAGTATTAGCCACTTGTACTTCTACTTTTATATGTGGGTACTGCGCGCAAAATTTAGCTAAGTAAGGAGGCAGCCAATAGCTGGCAATGGTGGTGCTGGTGCCTATAACCAATGTGCCGCGCTTAAGCCCTGTGCGCGATTTAATATCTTCAATGGCGGCTTTTTCTATGGCAAAAATACTACGCGCATGTTCAAAAAGCGCTTGCCCGCCTTCACTTAAAGTGAGTTTTTTGCCTTTAGATGCACGTTCAATAAGTTGAATATTTAATTGATACTCAAGCTCTTTTAGCGCTTTAGATACCGCAGGTTGGCTTATAAAAAGCGCCTCGGCTGCGCTTGAAAAACTACCAAGCTTTGCTACCGTATAAAACACCCTAAGTGCATGTAAATTCATTGCGCCTCTCAAATTACATAACCTTAAGTTATCGAATCATGATTTTAATATATTGGAGTTATATTTTGGCCTTTATTAAAATGAAGTCAACTAATTAGAGTTGTTTGATTGAGGGAATATTATGCTTAGCGCTATTAAAAATGGGTTACAGCCTTTAGGTGTTAACACTAAACAGTATGGTGACTCTCGCTGGTGGATTGGCATGTTACTGGTTATTGTACTTGCGGGCGTTTCTGTTGCGCTTAGTAAATTACCAATAATGCAAACTGCGCAATTTAGCTCACTCACTATTGGTATTGTGGTTGGTATTATTGTGGGTAACAGTATTTTTTCGGGTATAGCGACTCATACCGATGTGGGCGTTGATTACGCTAAAAGTATTTTGCTCAAAGCGGGCGTTGTGTTGTTTGGTTTTAGAATAACCTTTACGCAAGTAGCGGGCGTTGGTTGGAGTGGCTTACTAACTGACATTGTTATGCTTGTTGGTACATTTATATTAGCAATTCAACTTGGCAAACGTGTATTTAAGCTAGATGAGCAAACAACTATATTAATTGGCGCGGGTAGCTCTATTTGTGGCGCTGCAGCGGTGATGGCAACCGAGCCTGTTATAAAAGCACAGGCGCATAAAGTATCAGTAGCGGTAGCAACGGTGGTGGTGTTTGGTACGCTAAGCATGTTTGCCTACCCAATAATGTTTGAGTACATGGGATTGAGCGAACACGCATACGGTATTTTTGTAGGCTCAACCATTCATGAAGTAGCGCAAGTGGTTGCAGCGGGCACTGCGGTAAGCGCTAACGCGGCCGACACCGCAGTAATAGAAAAAATGCTAAGAGTGATGATGCTTGCGCCATTTTTAGTGGGTTTATCATTTTGGCAAAGTAAAAAAAGAGCAAAAGCAGGTGATGCAGCAAGCAGTGAGGGCGATAAATCAGGTATTACTATCCCTTGGTTTGCGGTGTTATTTATAGTGGCCAGTGGTGTGCATTCACTCTCTATTATTCCTCAAGTGACTACAAACGCAGTTGTTTGGTTTGATAATATATTACTCACCATTGCGATGGTGGCTTTGGGTTTACGCACACATGTTGGGGCAATTCGCCAAGCGGGTATTAAACCGCTGTTACTGGCACTGTGTTTATTTTTGTTTTTAACGTTAGGCGGCTTTGCCATTAATATAGGTATTGCTGAGCTGTTTTAAACGTTATTTGGTAAAAGTTGATTGGCTTAAATTGGCCAATCAACTTCGTTTAAGTCATCCAGCTGCGCGCTGGTATTTTTATTACCTTGCCATTTATTAGTGTAAATACCGAGCGGATCAAACTGTAACGTTTGCTTCTCAATATTAAAGTGCCTACCGCCACGCGGATCTACACCTACGCCCGCTATGTATTGCCAGTTGCCCCAGTTTGCGGCTACGTCGTAATCAATCAATTGCTGTTCAAAATAAGCCGCGCCATAGCGCCAATCAAGGCCAAGTTCGTTAACTAAACAACTTGCCGCAACTTGCCTTGCTCGGTTTGATATATAACCAGTGGCATTAAGCTCATTCATAATGGCATTGACCAATGGGAAGGGTGTTGAGCCATTACACCACGCAGCAAAGCGGTTTGGCATAAACGTTGTTAGGGGTTTGGTTTGTTTTTGGCCTTTAAAGCTAAATAAGCTGTTGCCCGCATTGAGTGCATGCCATTTAAAATACTCTCGCCATAGCAATTCAAACTTAATCCAATAAGTAGATTCGTTGACGATATGTTTATGTTCGTACTCTTCAACCGCTTTATAAACTTGCCGTGCACTTACACAACCAAAGGCAAGCCAAGTACTAAATTTTGTGGTGTTATTAAAGCCATCAAGCTCGTTTCGAGTTGTTTTATAGGTACTTGGCAGTAAGCCCGAAAAGTACTGCGCTAAATGAGCTTGCGCACTTTTAAATCCGCCGTGCATTATCGCGTTGTTGTCATCAGTATGTTCAGTAACCTCAATTGGTTTGGCCGCACATAATGTTATAGGTTGAGGGAGTAAATCTTCAGGTGATGTAGAGAGGGTGATAGGTATATTGGCTGCCTCTACCTTTTTACGAAACGGCGTAAAGCTTTTGGGTAATTCATTTAAGCTAAACGGCAGGTCGCTTTGTTTAAATAGGGTGTCTTGCAGCATGCCTGTAAATTTTATATTTGGGCAATGCGCTTTAAGTAAACTTATTTGGCGCTGCTCGTATAAACCAATTTGCTCGCTAAATACAACTTCATCAATGTTTTGATCATTTATACGCGCTTTTAAAAGCGCTATTGGATCACCTTCAAGCACGTGCAGTGTTTGCCCGCGTTCAATAAGTGCTTGTTGTAGTTCAAACAGGCTTTGCATTAAAAACTGTTGTTTATGCACGCCATATGGTTTTTGTTGGTAGTTATTATTTTTAAACCAATGCGGATTTATTACAAATATAATATCGAGTGTACATTGCCCAGTAGCAAGTTCACTTAAAATAGGGTTGTCGTCTATTCGTAAATCGTTTTGTAGCCAATATAAAATGCGTTTGCTCATACTTATGCTCTGGTTTTTGTAAATCATTAACTTTACGAAGTAAAAGCCGGTAGGGATTAGTCAGCTGCAAGTTTTAGTAATGAAGCGGTGAGCAAGTATTACTTACTCACCTGCTTAGGTTTTATTTAACTGGTTTGGTCGTGTTAGTGAGGTTAATAGATACATAAGCAATTAAATACACAAATACGCTAAGCGGTAAACTACAAATAAATAAAGCAATTTTGTACTTTTTAGCAATAGATGGTTTAGGCAATATGATTGCAAAAAGCATATTCATTGCTAACCAAAAAATAGTAACGAGTGGTGATAGCGTTGTTTTAGCGCTTGATAAATCACACGTGCCGAATGAAATACTGGCAATAGATGCGTTACCTATTTCAATACATTGCGCATTACCTATTAGACTGATGATAACTAATGTTGTAATTAATAATAGTGCTAGCGGCAGTAAATGTTTCATATTTTTTCCTTAATTATTTAATTTTATGGGTCGCTCTACAGCGCCTAAATAAATTAAAACGTTAGGTAAAAAATAACGATAATAAAGCCGTTAACTAGTTATTATAAAGTTATAACCACGATATCACCTCGGTTATAACTTTAATAAATCATTACTATTCAGTGGGTTGTGATTTAACTTCTGCTATGAGCTGATAACCTCGCTTCATTACAGACTTTATATATTTGGGGTTTTTTGTGTCGTTATCGTTAAGGGCTACACGTAGTTTGCTAATAACTCGCCTAACTGCAGTGTCGGTTACTATTTGATTCTCCCATACATTATTATGTAACTCTTCTAGGCTAACTATCCTTGGTTGTTGTTCAACTAAATAGCTTAGTACCTGCATGCATTTAGGCTCTAATGTGAAGTGGTTATCTTCTTTAATTAAGGCCTGTTGCATGCTGTCAAAAGTGTACTCACCAATTATTAGCTGCTTAACGCTCGGTTTTTCTATAACAGGTTCCGCGCAATCATGGTTAGGTTGGGCTTTGTTTTTTGCGGTGTTTGAATGTTTTTTATAAATGCGAGATACCATCATTCCAGTTAAATTCATTAATAGTACTAACGGGCTCAGTGGGAACGTACAAAGAAAAAGTAAATATTTAAATCCCACGTGTATATTTGGTTTATTAAGCATTTGCCCAAATAACACGTTTAAAAGCATCCATATAATAAAATAAGGCGTAAGGGAAATTGAATCTGTTTGCTCCCCACAAACGCCATATTTTACGCCCTCTATGTAGTTTGATGCGTCTAAACAAAACGCATTAGCTTGGCTGCTAAATAAAATGAGTGGTATGAAAATAATGATTTGTTTCATTAAAAAGTCCATTTAGAAAGAGGCGGTAAATAATACCGCCTCCTTTAATGTTAAATAGCCGATTTTTGCTCTGCTATCCAATCGTTTATTACATCCTCAAGTACTGACATAGGCAATGAACCTTGGCCGATTACGGTGTCGTGAAAGCTGCGAATATCAAACTTAGCACCTAGTTCTTGTTCAGCTTTTGCGCGTAGTTCGCGTATTTTTAGCTCCCCCATTTTGTACGAAAGCGCTTGGCCTGGCCATGATATATAACGATCTATTTGATCCTCCACCGCGCTTTGTGGCAATGCAGTGTGATCTGCCAAGTAGTCTATTGCCTTTTGGCGGCTCCAGCCAAATGCATGAATACCTGTATCAACAACAAGCCTCACTGCGCGCCACATTTCGTAACCTAAACGACCAAAGTCGCTATAAGGGTTTTGATAAAAGCCGGCTTCTTTGCCTAAGCGCTCGGTGTAAAGCGCCCAGCCTTCGCCAAATGCTGAGTGGCTAAGTGTGCGTCTAAACTGGGGCACGTCTAACTCCATTGCAATGGCGTTTTGTAAATGATGCCCTGGTATTGCTTCGTGTAGGCTAAGTGCTTCTAAATTATATAAAGGTTGTAGCTTAGGTGTTGAGGCTAAAAAATAAGTACCCGGTGAGCGATTATCAGCCGGTGGCATATAAAACGCGCCACGACTCGCTGAGCCTTTTATTGTAAAGGTGTTACGTGGTAAATGGCCAAAGTAGGTGGGTAACTTGCCATACATTTTTTGCGTTATAAAAGCTGTTTTTTCAAGCAAGTCTTGCGCGTCTGTTGCGTAAAATTGCTCATCGGTTGCTAAAAATTCTAAAAACTCAGCATAAGTGCCATCAAAGCTTACTTTATCAATAATGTTTTGCATTTGCGTTTTTATACGCGCCACTTCTTTTAAGCCAAGCTCGTGTATTTGCTTGGGTGTTGCATTGGTTGTGGTGTAATAATTTACCGCATATTTATAATACTCAAGCCCGCCTTTAACGCTTGAAATACCTGGCTCTGCTCTACAGTTAGGCATGTAATCGTTTTCAAAAAAGTCGTAAAAGTGCTGATAAGCCGGGACTACTTTTGAGCTAATTAAGGCTTTTGCTTTGTTTTGGTATGTGGCCTTTTGCTCTGCTGTAAACGTATTTGGTATACGTGTAAAAGGCTCGTATAAGGCACTGTTTTCAGGTTGCTTAACTATATGAGCGTTAATGCTCTGGCTGTAATTTTCAAATGTTTTGCAGTAGTGCGTATACCCCAGTTCAATTCCTTCCTTCATCAAGTTAATGTTTTCTAGATTAAAGCGAGGGTAGTCGGCAAGGCTTACTAAAAATGCGTTGTAATCATCAGGTGTTAAAAATGCCATATTAGCCGGTGCTTCGGCAAAGTAGGTATGCCAGCCACTTAAAAAGTTAACCTGAAAATACTTATCTTGAAAAAGGTAGCTTTGCTGCTCTGTTTCTCGCTCATATTTAAATAAGCGGTAGTTCATTAGTTGCGAGCTGCTCAGCGTTTTAGAATCTATTTTACTTAAGCTTTTTAATACACTGTTATTATAAGCTTGGCGCTTTGCAATGGCTTGCTCGGTCCAATTTGGTAATGTACCGTTTGGCTTCCAGCCGTCTGGGTCGGTACGAAATAATATTTTTTCGGCTTTTGCATTTTGCCAATGGTTATCAATAATGGTTTTTAAATCTGCATTGCTATCGGCTGCGCTCGGCAGTGATGCTACAGCTAAGCAAATAGCTAAAATTGTTTTTTTAAACATATTATTCTCATTTTTAGCGCGTTAATTTTTATTAGTTTACGCACATGTGTCATTTTTGTTTCTAAGATAATAACAAGTTAACTTTACTAATGCGCTTAATTTTATAACCTGTATCTATTGGTTTTACTTTTTGATTGAACAAATTTCACCGCTGAAGTGAGTGGAGCACTAGTTTATTGTTTTATCAGCGTTTAGAATGATTAAAACTAATTACAATAAAAGACCGTCATGTTTAATAAAGTAATAGCGCTGATTGATGAAGCTAATAACCAAGACCCTAATACTGAGCAGCACAATGGGCAAAGCTTTCCAAAAGAAAGCTTATACGGCTTGCGTATGAGCGAAATGCTAACTCGTTTTAAACCAGATGCCGATGAACTCATGCAAGTTGCAGTGCGTGCGCAACATATTCAACGTTGGAAATCGCCACGTAGTGATTTTGAAATGAATAAGCAGGGTTATCATCAATGGCGCAGCGCACTTTATATTTTTCATGCGTCACTAGTCGTTGAATTAATGAAACAAGCTGGGTTTAACGATACAGACCAAAACCGTGTTTATAATGCGGTTGCTAAAAAAGATATTAAGCGCAACCCAGACAGCCAGCTTGTTGAAAATGTGGCAAGTTTGGTGTTTATTGAGCATTACATGCTGGGTTTTGCTAATGCAAAGCCAGATTATAATGAAGAAAAATGGATTGGTATTATTCGCCGTACATGGCAAAAAATGTCAGATGAAGCGCATGAGTTTGTACTTGCAGGTAATATTACATTACCAGAGCCGCTTGTTGGGCTTATTCATAAAGCGCTTGAGTAAAGTAGTGTAAGCTAGGTATTAAAATAAAAAGGATTTTTAGAATGTTATGCCCACGTACAAATGCCTCTCTTGAGCTAACACCGATCAGTTAAGGTATTTTTGATCGGTTGACCGATCTTTTGGTTGCTTCAAAATACCCTTATCATCTTTTGATTATGAGGGTATTTTTATGCTTAGTCATTGGTTACTTGATACGGATATATTCGCCACTCCTGACTCTTTATCTACATTTCAGAAACATATCCCTCTTGAG
>NZ_JADYXI010000035.1:0-21298 GCF_015864375.1 Pseudoalteromonas sp. SWYJZ19 | reverse complement strand
TTAGTTTTAAACTTTCTTTTGGAAGATTTAAAACCGAAGTTTTATTTAACTCTCTGAGTTGTTCCTGCCTCGCTATGCGTTGGCGTTTCCCGTCTCAGTGGGGTCGCATTATAGGGAGATCCGAAAACAGATCAACCTTTTTTTGAAGAAAACTTGAAATAATGTGCTGTTCGCACATATTTGCATCGAAATGGTTACTTTAAACACTAAAAAGGCCCTGATGGGCCTTTTTAATTAGTTTACTATGAGCTTCCACCCAAGTTTACCTTGCTGTTTAGACTCTTGTTGTAGCTCGCTGGCCATTAATGGATGATCTTTTAACCAGTTACTTTCAAACTTAAGGTCTAACACTTCATTTTTAGCAGTTAACTCAAACATAGGCAGTACATCATCTTGTCTGCGCATTGATAAGATGACTGCTATCCGTAGTAATCTCACTATATATTGCGCCAATAGACTATTTACGCCGAGTGAATTAAAACAGCCTTTTGGAAAATCAGAACGATGCGCATCTGCTACCGCTACTATTAATTTATGCTCTGACTGTGAAAAACCAGGCATATCGGTATTTTCCAAAATATAAGCGGTGTGTTTATGGTACTGCTTATATTCTATTAGTAATCCAATCTCATGAAGCTGCGCTACCGCTTTTAATAGTGGTAACCCATTTAAACGTTCAATTGGCCAATCTTTATCAATACTTACCGCTAACTGCATAGCTAAGCTTGAAACCCGACACGCTTGTTTTTGATCAACGTGATAACGACTCATAAACCCATCAACTGTGCGTTTACGAATGTCGTTATTATGAAACTCCGGAACCATGCTATATAAAACGCCTTCACGCAGTGCTCCACCCGCCAATCCCATTTTTTCTATTTCAAGAGATTCAAATAGTGCGATTAAGATTGCGAGCCCTGATACAAATACCAGTCGACGGTCTTCACTTAATCCAGGAAGGTCTAGCGCTGCAATAGTGCTAAATGCAATTGCTTGCTCTTTTATAGTGTTGAGCTTTTCAAGCGTAAGTAAATCGTCAAGATTTTGAGCGACCATAATTTCTTGAATTGCTTGCACTGTGCCAGAAGCACCAGATGCAATTTGCCATCCCGCTGTTTTATATTCTGGAGAAATTTCATCAATGACTGTACGAGCTGCTTTTATGGCTGCGTTAAAGTTACTCTTACTTAATTGGCAGTCTTTGAAATAGCGTTCAAGATAGGTAACACACCCCATATTGAGGCTTTTGTAATGTAAGGCATCAAATGCTTTACCAATTACAACTTCGGTACTTGCACCACCAATGTCAATAACAAGCTGTTTGCCAGTACAAGATGAAGTATGAGCAACACCTTTATAAATTGTACGCGCTTCTAATTCTCCGCTAATAACATTAATGTTATGGCCAAGAATCTTTTCTGCATGATTTTTGAATACTTCGGCGTTAGTTGCTAACCGTAAGGTGGCTGTTGCTACTATGGTGATGTTTTTATCTGGGATATCTTGTAGACGCTCAGCAAAAAGGGCAAGGCATTCCCAGCCTCGCTGCATTGCTTCAGTGCTCAATACGTTATCTTTATCAAGCCCTGCGGCTAATCGGACTTTGCGTTTAACACGTCCAATTGTTTGTAGACCGCCAGCAATTGATTTGGCTATAAGCATATGAAAGCTATTTGAGCCCAAATCAATAACTGCGTACACATTTTTTTGCGGTTTAAGTTGCCCCACCGTTCAAAAACCTCTAGTTACTACTACTTATACAAACGGTCGTTTACGACCGTCCTTTTTGGTAACTATTATTTGGGCGACGTCCGCTGTTATTACTACGGTTACGTGGACCTGTTGAATAGTTGCGCTTTCTTTGAATGATAGGCTGAGTTAAATCATCTAGCAATGCTGTTTTATCATAATGTGATAAAGGAATGCTGTGCTCTATATATTCTTCAATTTCATGCAGGTTATATGCATATTGCTCACATGCAAAACTAATTGCGTGGCCTGATGCACCAGCGCGGCCAGTACGACCAATACGGTGAACATAATCTTCACAATCGTCAGGTAAATCAAAGTTAAATACATGACTTACTTCTGGAATATGAAGACCACGCGCTGCAACATCAGTCGCAACTAAAAAGTCTAAGTCGCCTTTGCTAAACTGCGCTAATATAGTTTGGCGTTTTTTCTGGTTAACATCACCAGTAAGCATACCTACACGATGACCGTCTGACTTAAGCCAAGCATATACTGTTTCACAACTGTGCTTGGTATTTGCAAACACGATTGCTTTCTCTGGCCATTCTTCTTCAATTAAGCTTAACAACAGCTTAATTTTATCTTCTTGCGAAGGATGAAATAGCTCTTCTTGAATACGTTTACCCGTTTTAACGTCAGGTTCAATTTGAACATGTTCTGGGTTTGTCATGTGCTCAAAAGCTAATTCTTGTACGCGATACGACAATGTGGCAGAAAATAATAAGTTTAAACGCTTTGATGTATCTGGCATACGATCGAACATATAGCGAATATCTTTGATAAAACCTAAATCGAACATACGATCAGCTTCGTCAAGCACGACTACCTCAATTTCATTAAGGGTGTAACAGCCTTGCTTATACAGATCAATTAGACGACCTGTAGTACCAATTAAAATATCAACGCCTTTTTCTAGTTGTGCACGTTGTTTTTCGTAATCTTCGCCACCATATACTAAACCTAAGTTAAGATTACAGTGCGGCGCTAAAATTTTAGCATCTTTGTGTATCTGAATCGCAAGCTCCCGAGTAGGGGCCATGATCAGGGCTCTTGGATGTTTACTAGGTGCTTTGCTAGATTGTAATAACCGATGGCACGTGGCAGTTAAAAACGCCAACGTTTTGCCTGTACCTGTTTGAGCTTGGCCCGCGATATCGCGTCCATCACAAATAAAAGGTAGGCATTTTGCTTGAATAGGTGTGCAATATTCAAACCCATTCTCGGTTAAACCGGCAACCACTTCCGGTGCGATAGCAAAGTCTGAAAACTTTTTATCGGTTAAATGTGTCTTAGTCATAGCGTTTAAGCATAACGTTTAAACTTGCAATAAGAAACAAGAGTGTTTAAATACGCACTAAATATTTCGCCTAACTAAATCGGAGAGCGCAATGAGCGAGAAAATAATCCAAATTACTGACGATAGCTTTGAAGCTGACGTATTACAATCTGACAAACCAGTACTAGTAGATTTCTGGGCTGAATGGTGTGGACCTTGTAAAATGATCGCCCCTATTCTTCACGAAGTTGCTGATGAATACGACAGCCGTGTGACTGTTGCTAAATTAAACATTGACCAAAATGCTGGCACACCGCCAAAATTTGGTATTCGTGGTATCCCTACTTTACTTCTTTTTAAAGATGGTCAAGTAGCTGCAACGAAAGTAGGTGCTCTTTCAAAAACTCAACTTATTGAGTTTTTAGAAAACAACATCTAACTGTAAGCTAGAACAATAAAAAGGGCTTTTTGCCCTTTTTTAAATTTATTTTGTATAAAGACTGGACGCTTTGCCAGTGAACTGCTAGTTTATAAAGCCAACTAATCCTTAGTTATATTCAACAAACCTCACTCAACGATCAAAGCGATTTTGAGTATGACAACTGTAATAAAGAACCCACCAATATGCATTTACGCGAATTAAAAGACAAGTCCATTAAAGAGCTTGTAGACTTAGCTGAGTCCATGGGGCTCGAAAACGTAGCCCGCTTAAGAAAGCAAGATATCATTTTTGCCATTCTTAAATCCCATGCCAAAGGCGGAGAGAATATCTTCGGCGGCGGTGTATTAGAGATTTTACAAGATGGTTTCGGCTTCTTAAGATCATCAGAAGCCTCTTACTTAGCTGGCCCAGATGACATTTATGTTTCACCTAGCCAAATTCGCCGTTTCAGCATGCGTACTGGCGATTCAATTTCAGGTCTTATTCGTCCACCTAAAGACGGTGAACGTTACTTTGCTTTACTTAAAGTAAATGAAGTTAACTTTGATAAACCTGAAAACTCTCGAACTAAAATTCTTTTTGAAAACCTTACTCCATTACATGCAAACGAACGTTTTCGCATGGAACGTGGTAACGGCAGTAAAGAAGATATTACAGCCCGTGTACTTGATTTAGCATCTCCTATTGGCCGCGGCCAACGTGGTTTGTTAGTAGCTCCGCCAAAAGCGGGTAAAACAATGCTACTTCAAAATATTGCGCAATCAATTACGCATAACCATCCAGATGCAACATTAATGGTATTACTGATTGATGAGCGTCCGGAAGAAGTAACAGAGATGCAGCGCCTAGTTAAAGGTGAGGTTATTGCATCAACGTTCGATGAACCAGCTTCTCGCCACGTACAAGTTGCCGAAATGGTTATCGAAAAAGCAAAACGCCTAGTTGAACATAAAAAAGATGTTGTTATCTTATTGGATTCAATCACTCGTTTAGCACGTGCTTATAACACCGTTATTCCTTCATCAGGTAAAGTACTTACTGGTGGTGTTGACGCTAACGCATTACATAAACCTAAGCGCTTCTTTGGTGCTGCACGTAACGTTGAGGAAGGTGGTAGCTTAACAATCATAGCTACAGCTCTTATCGATACTGGCTCTAAAATGGATGAAGTTATCTACGAAGAGTTTAAAGGTACTGGTAACATGGAACTTCACCTTAACCGTAAAATTGCGGAAAGACGTGTATTCCCAGCTATCGACTTTAACCGCTCAGGTACTCGTCGTGAAGAATTACTAACAAAACCAGATGAACTTCAAAAGCTTTGGATTTTACGTAAAATTGTTCATGACATGTCAGAAATTGATGCAATGGAATTCTTAATCGATAAACTATCGATGAGCAAAACCAATGATGAATTTTTTGATTCGATGAGACGCCAATAAAAGCGTTTTAATTGAATAAAAAAGCGCCTTAGGCGCTTTTTTTGTGTCTGGATTAAATACAGTTTAACTTTCATTATACTTTTTAAGTACACCCTGCAGCGTATCAACGAGCGCTTTAAAATCATTTGCACTGCTTTTTTGGCTTCTGCGTAGAAGTGCTCTGTCTAAATTTTTAGCCGATTGCGCAATTTCATCCAAACCAAACATTTGTGCAGCCCCTAAAATGCGATGGCTATCTTTTTGTAGCGCATCTAAATCTTCGCTTATAAAATGCTGCGTAATCGTTTCACTCTCCAAAGCAAAGCTCTGCTTGAAACTAATCACAAGATCGCTCATATCAACTTCATTTTGCTTTGTAATTGGCTGATCTTCTGCATTATGTAGGTGACTAGAAAGCGCTTTATAAAATGACTCTTTGTCTATCGGTTTACCTAAGTAACCAGTAAACCCTAACTCTAAATAACCATCCACTTCATGACTCATAGCATTTGCTGTTAAAGCAAAAATAGGTCGCTCAAAACCACATTGTTTTAATAGCTGAAAAGCAGAACGCCCATCCATCACTGGCATTTGAATATCGAGCAATACCAAATCTGGATATTCTTTTAAGCACTGCTCTACCGCTTGCTCACCATTTTCAACAGCAATAACCTCGAGTCCCATTGAGCGTAAATAACGACTTATTAACCTACGATTATCAGGATGATCCTCCGCAAGTACAACACGCCCTGCTAATTGCTTATTTGCCTTAGGAGCACTTTGAGTTTCAATCATGCTTTGAGATTTATTTACTTCTGCGCACGGTAAAAAGAACGAAAACTGACTGCCCTTTTTGTATTCGCTTTGTACGCTGATATAACCACCCATCATCGCAGCTAATTGTTGCGATAAGCTAAGGCCTAACCCTGTACCACCAAAGCGACGGCTAATGCTGTTATCAGCTTGGCTAAAGCATTCAAAAATAAGCTTTAACTGTTTAGAGCTCATACCAATACCGGTATCTTTTACAATAATAACTAGTCCTTGCTCACTCTTATTTAATGCAATAATGATCTGCCCTGAATGAGTAAACTTAATAGCATTTGCACATAAGTTTATAAGAATCTGCTTTACGCGTATTAAATCCAGCTTAGTGTAAAACTCATTACCCACTTGATTGTCTAAAATAAGATGTAGATTTTTTGCTTTTGCTTGGGTGATAAACATTGCGTGCACATCATTTACGAGCTCTACAATATCAAAGCACGAAATATTTAACTCTAATCTATTGGCTTCAATTTTACTTAAATCGAGTACATCATTTATTAAGCTTTTTAAATGGTCACTGTGACGCTGAATTACTCTTAATTCATCTTTAAGTGACTCAGGCTCATATAATTCATTAATTAAAGCATCTGTTTGCCCTAAAATAGCCGTTAGTGGAGTGCGAATTTCGTGACTAATATTAGCCAAAAACTGGCTTTTAACATCGTTGGCTTCTCTCAGCTCTTGTGCAATTGCCTGCAATTCTGCAGTACGTTGCGTAACTTGTTCTGTTAACTGCTGCTTAGCGCGTTTTTCTGCACCACGGCGATAAAGCGCAATACCAGTTACGACAACTAAAAGTAATAGTAAAAAAGAGAATAAAGTAAGCTGAGAACGCTGCGACATTTTTAGCTCTTGCACACGGCGATCTTGTTTAAGTTTTTCTATCTCTTGGTTTAATTGCGTTGCTTTAAATTGATGCTGAAGTACCGCTAGTGCATTTATAATTGCCGTACTTCTGAGCTTTCGCAACTCACTAATATATTTTTGTTGCAAAGCCATTGCGCTTGAATAATCGCCTTTACTGGCTTCAAGAAGTGCTTTGGCCCCCAAGCTCTCTCTAATTATTCGCTCACTACCATATTCATGAGCAAGTAAAATTGCTCTATCTAAATTTATTTGCGCCTCTTCTAAGTTGCCCTTAACAAACTGAATTTTAGCCAGCGCATGTAGCGCATTAAGCTCTAAATTATGGTTATCTATTTTAAGGGCGTAGTACTCACCTAATTTAGCTTGCTCGTACGCTTCATCCACTTTTTTTAATACTAAATTAGTATTTGCTAGGTTTGTATATTGTGTAGATAACTTATTGTAATCATTAGCTGAAATATAATAGCGTAGCGCTAGCTGGTAATAATGCAGTGCTAAGTCAAATTGATTACTCTCCATATGGGCAACACCCATATTGTTATATACCTGCGCAATACCGCTTTTATCATCTAATCGTTGATAAACCTTAAGTACATCTTGATAAAGACCAAACGCACTATCGTAGCGTGATAAGCGTATATAAACGCCTGCTATATTAAGTAGTATATCGGTTTTATCTTGCTCGCTGCCGTACGCCTCGTAGATAGCTTTTGCTTTTAAATAAAACTCTAGGGTATCGCCTAGCTTATTCATATTAAAATAGGCCAAACCAATATTATTTAATAAGTTTGCCTGCTCTAGTAATTGCTTATTCTTTTCTGCTAATGCTAGGGTACGGGTATATTCAATAATCGCTTTTTGAAATAAGCCTTGATAAAAAAGTACAACACCTTGCATTTTTATTGCACGAAAGTGCTCATCAGGGAAGAAAGTATCCGAAGTATGTTGTTCAAGTAATTTAAAGTAATGTAATGAGTCTTTAAAATTATCAACCGATAACGCAGTATTACCCAATGCCGAATAAACAGCGACACGCTCTTTTTTGGAGGCATTTTTATTAGCAAGTAGCATGTTTGCTAATTGTAATTTAGGCTCCCACTGCACTTCGTTTTTGAATTGCTCAAATAACGAATCATTATTTTGGGCATAGCTAGGAGCTATTAGTACACAGCATATAGTAAATAAGAGGCATTTTAACTTGCCCAGCATAATTTTAATCCTTCAAACCGTTACTTATATCAGTGTAATCTTTATTGAAGATACACCAACTACTAGGACCTAAACAATGCTTAACCCACTGATTGATGAGATTTTTGAGCTAATACTAACAAAGCAGGTTTGGCAAGTTCATACTTTAGCAGCAGAACTGACAAACCGCAGCGCTATGACCACTCTCGATAAAAGTCCTGAACGTGATTTATTTAAACGTAACTTTTTAATTATGAATGCACTGTACCAACTGCAGGCACAATTACGCCCTCAGAGTTTACTCATTTCAGCTCTGCATATCGAGCTTTTAGAAAAAGGAGATAATAGTTTAGTAACAACAAGCGAAAATTTGCGAGATTATTATTTAGATTGGCATAATTACGATACCAGTGAAGAGCAGATTGATGAGCTTTTAAATAGCTTTTGGCGTCAGTTTAAAACGATATCACCACAACAGACTTTAAATGAAAATGAATTTAAAGCATTGGCTTTAGAATGGAAGTTACCTGAAAATTTCACTCTTAAAAATGTTCAAAAGCGCTGGAGACAACTTGCATTACAAGTGCACCCAGATAAACCAAATGGCTGTGAAGTTGAGTTTAAAAAAATACAAACACAATACGAGCAGCTAAAGGTAGCTGCTCGTTAATCTATTAATTTAGAAGTTTAAATTAACGAGTAAGGCGACGTGCGCGTATTTTACGCCCTTTAATATTGCCTTCGGTTAATTTACGAAGCGCAGGTTTTAATGAGTTACGCTCAACAGCAACAAACGCTACGTTATCAAGTACGTTAATTTTACCCACCTGACGACCTGCAACCCCATCTTTACCCGTTAAAGCACCTAAAATATCACCTGCACGTACTTTTTGTTTTTTACCTGAATCAATCATCAAAGTAACCATTTCAGGGCGGTACGGTGGCTTGTCTAATAAATTAAATGGTGGCATTTGCTCTGGAGTAATATCACGTTCGTAATGTTCGCCTATTTGAGCAATTTTAAACGCTTCTGCTTCACCGTAAATAGAACATGCAATGCCCTTTTTACCAGCGCGACCAGTACGACCAACACGATGCACATGTGTTTGCGTGTCATGTGCTAAATGGTAGTTAATCACCATATCCATGTCGTCAATATCTAAACCACGTGCAGCAACATCGGTTGCAACAAGTATTGAAGCACTTTTATTTGAAAAGTGAATTAACGTACGTTCACGATCGCGCTGTTCTAAATCACCGTGTAGCGAAACAGCACTAAAGCCTTCATCAGCTAAATCGTCACACACTTGTTGTGTTTCTACTTTAGTATTACAAAACACAACACAGCTTTGTGGTGTAAATTTAAGTAATAATAATTTTAGCGTTGGATAGCGCTGCTTATTATTATCCATTTTGTAGAAGTACTGCTTAATTGTGCTTTTGGCTTGCTCTTCTTCTACTTTAACCATTTCTGGATTTTTAAGTACACGCTTAGCAATTGCTTCAATAGCTCTTGGGAATGTTGCACTAAATAACAATGTTTGACGATTTTGTGGAATGCGCTCAATAATTGCATCAAGTGTATCTTGAAAACCCATATCAAGCATTTGATCGGCTTCATCAAGTACCAATGTTTCAACATCATCTAAACGTAAAGTACCTTTACGAATATGGTCATCAACACGCCCAGGTGTACCAACAATAATATGCGCGCCATGTTCAAGCGAGCCTATTTGTGGACCAATTGATACACCGCCACATAACGTTAATATTTTAATGTTATGGATACCGCGCGCTAATTTGCGCATTTCAACCGCAACCTGCTCAGCAAGCTCTCGGGTTGGGCATAAAACTAACGACTGAATACGAAAGCGTTTTACGTTTAATTTAGCGAGTACACCCAAGCTAAACGCAGCAGTTTTACCTGAACCGGTTTTTGCCTGAGCAATGATGTCTTTACCAGCAAGTACAGGCGGTAAACTTTGCGCTTGTACAGGTGTCATGTGGGCATAGCCAAGTGTTGATAAATTATCAACGAGTCCAGCTGGTAAAGCCAAAGATGAAAAAGCAGTTGAAGTCACAGTAAGTTCCATAGCAATAAAAATAACATGGGGGAAAGCCCCACTAAATATGTTGCTAATAATAGCAGAATTCGCAATTGGCAACCATTAACAAACACACTATAAAGCATGTTAATAAAAGATGTTGAAAATGATAGTGATTTGCATTAGGATCTCGATTGTTTTTTACATAACTGCGCTGGAAGCAATCAATGAAACTGAATTCTCTTTACATAGCACTATTAGCAAGCATTACAACAAACACATACGCAAACACTACTGACCTTGAGCGTATAGAAGTAAAAGGTAGCTACTTTAACGATTACAAAGTAGATAACGCTAATGGCGCAATGAGAACATCAGCTTCTTTACTTGAAACCGCACAATCTGTAACCGTAATAACCGACACTATTATTAGTGAGCAACTTGCCACTACCCTTGGCGAAGTACTCACAAATGACGCAAGCTTAACTGCAGGCTCACAACAACGAAATCGTGAGGTATTTAACTTACGTGGGTTTGAGCTAAGCTCATCAACAGGTTATTTACGTGATGGGCATCAGCATTGGTCGCACTACCAACAACCAATCGAAATTTTACAACAAGTTGAAGTAATTAAAGGCCCATCGAGCATTTTATATGGTCAATCAGGTCCGGGTGGCTTGGTGAACATGGTTACTAAAAAGCCTACAGCACAAACATTATTTAATGCCAGTGCCGATGTAGATCAGCATGGTTCAACTCGCTTTATGGTAGATGCTGCAGGCGCCTTGACTGAATCTGAAGATTTACGTGCTCGTGGTATTTTAGTTAAACAAGATGTTGATTACTGGCGTGAATACCAAAACGGTGAAAACCGCGAGCGTGACCGCTTTTTAGGTGCTTTAGTTGTAGATTACGATATTAGCGACAACGCATTAGTACGTGTGCATTACGACCGCACAGACGACGAAGCAGGTTTAGATACTGGCGCATGGATAGACGATAATGCCAATGTAATTGGTGATGATAAAACAATCCGTGATATGTCTTGGGCATTTACCGACATAACCGTAGAAAACCTAGGTGTAGACCTAGAAGTATTTTTAACCGATAACTGGCAAGTAAAGCTTGGCTATAACGAACAAACGTTTGAGCGCCAACGCTTTGAATCAGCACCGAATATGCCAAGTGACTTTGTTGAAGGCGATAGTTATGAATCTCGCCCTTACGACCGTTTTGATGATTGGCAATTTAAAACTGCATTTATTGATTTTATTGGTGAATTTAAAACAGGTAGCTTACAGCACCAATTTTTAATTGGCGCAAACTCGCTTGATTATTACTACGGGCAACGTCGTACCTCTGCCGACTCTTTTGATTTTTCTGCAGGACAAGCAGAACCATCTCGTCCATCAGTAAGCTATAAAACAGATGATACAGTAAGCGAAACTGAATACGACTACTACGGAATTTACGTTCAAGACTTAATTTCGTTCTCGCCTGAGTGGCAACTATCATTGGGTGGTCGTTACGACAAACAAACACGAGAAGATGCAGATAACGAATCATTTGTACCAAAAGTAGGCGTGCTTTATCACCCAAATGCTTCTGCAACTATATACGCTAGTTACTCAGAAGGTTTCGAGCCTCAAGGCAGTGAAACATTAATTGATGAAACAGATGTAAATAACGGTATGAAATTAGATGCTATTACATCTGAGCAAAGAGAAATTGGTATTAAATGGCAATTATTTGATGACCGCCTAATGCTTACCAGTGCTATTTTTGATATTAGCAAAGAAGGTACTCTTGTTAGCGAACAACTTGAAGTTCCTATTGGGTCATTCACAAGTGAAACAAACCAAGTAGGTGAACAACGCCATAAAGGTTTTGAGCTAAGCGCACAAGGTGCCGCTACTGACCGCTTATTTGTTATGGCATCAACTATGTATCTAGATGCTAACTTTGAACGCGATGAAGTATTGGAAGGTAAACGCCCTACCGATGCACCAAAATGGTCGGCATCACTTTGGACGCGTTATGAATTAAACGACGCCATTGCACTTAATGCTGGTGCTTTTTACGAAGGTGAGCGCTTTGCCGATAGCGCCAATACAATTACTAAAGATGCATATACGCGTGTTGATGTAGGTGCAACTTATAAGTTTAACTTAAGTAATACCGATATTAACTTACGCCTTAACATCGAAAACTTATTTGATAAAAGCTATTTAGGTGGTGGCGGCACAAATAATGTAACTGTTGGCGAGGGCACAAATCTTCGTTTAGCTGCGCAATTTAGCTTTTAAATAAATGCCTTAAATAACAGCTTTAAAATATAGCCCGCGTACATTTACGCGGGCTTTTTTATATCTAAATATTCACACCTAACAGCTTTAAACCTATTACAAAGCCTATTCATCTCATCTATTTTTTATCATGTTTGTTACATGCTCTAATAGCGCTAATTATTAAAAAGGCCTACCAAAATGAAAAAATTAATTACCGCACTGCTGCTTACTAGCAGTATGGCTGCAAACGCTAACAGCGCCGAATTTACCCAAAAGCAATTACAACAAGTAGACAAAGTGCGCACCTCTGCACTAAATAGTGATTTAAGTTATAAATTACTAGAGTCATTAACAACTGAAGTAGGCCCACGCCTTCCTGGTACCGAAAACGATAAAAAAGCCGTGGCATGGGCTCAAGCCAAATTTAATGAACTGGGCTTTGATAAAGTATGGTTAGAAAAAGCCACATTTCCTGAATGGCGCCGTTATAGCGAAAGCGGAAAAATACTAACACCAAGCGAGCAACCACTGCACTTAACTGCATTAGGTAACAGTATAAGCACGCCAAAAGATGGGATTACAGCGCCGGTTGTATTATTCGAAACACTTGATGAATTAAAAGCCGCACCGGCAAACAGTTTAAAAGGTAAAATTGCGTATATTAATTACCGTATGAACCGCGACATAGACGGGAATGGTTACGGACCTGCTGTAAAAGCACGCGGTACAGGCGCTATAGAAGCATCTAAAAAAGGCGCTGTTGCCTACATGATGCGCTCGGTTAGTACCGGTCATCATCGCTTTGCACACACTGGCGGTAGTTACTACAAAGAAGGTGTTACAAAAATACCTAACGTAACAATTGCTAACCCAGATGCAGATCAAATAGCACGCTTAGTTGCTTTAAATAAAGAAGTGTCGGTAAATATTAATGTGCAAACCGAAAGCCTTGGTGAAGGCACTGGTTATAACGTTATTGGCCAATTTAATGGTACCGAAAACCCTGAGCAATATGTATTAATTGGGGGGCATTTAGATTCTTGGGACTTAGGGACTGGCGCATTAGATGACGGCGCAGGCGTTGCACTAACAATGGCAGCCGCTAAACATATTAGCGATGTAAAACGCCCTAAGCGCAGTATTCGTGTGGTACTTTTTGCAGCTGAAGAGCTAGGTCTTTGGGGGGCAAAAGCTTATTTTGCAGAGCATAAAAACGAGCTAAGCAATATTGTTGCAGCCGCTGAGTCTGATTTTGGCGCCGATGTTGTATATGCTTTTGAGTCGAACGTAAGCGCAGAGTCACTTCCTGTAGTTCGCGCTATAGCAAAAGAACTTGCGCCGTTAAATATTGAGCACATTGGTAAAAACCAAGCGAATGGTGGCCCCGATCTAATTCCACTTAAAGCAGCAACGTCAGCGCCTATTTTTGAACTTGCTCAAGATGGAACAGATTACTTTGATTACCACCATACAGCTGACGATACGCTTGACAAAGTGACACCTGCTAAGCTTCGTCAAAATACCGCTGCATATGCTGTATTTGCTCTAATGGCTGCCGATGCAAAAACCACTATCAAGCCTAAAGCTCAAAATAAGTAATAACAGACATACTTACTTACAGTTTGTAGCTTTAACTAACACGCTTCTTGTTTTACCTTTAGGTAATTAAACAAGGAGCGTGCTTTATGTTACTTTTCAACACGAGTGAATCATTTCCACATTTTGCACAAATAACACGCTGCCCTCACTGCCAAAGCGACGCCTACCATTTAGTAAATAAAAGCCGCTATTTACGATTTAGCATTTTACCTATGCTTGCCTTAAAATTAAGCTATAAACGCGAGTGCTATCAATGCGGAAAAAGCGAACCTGTTAAAATACCGCAACTACCGTTAATAGAAAAACTAAGCCTACCTAAATACTTTATTGGCGTATTTTTATTGCTTTGGATTGTTTCGTTTTTTTATCAACAACACCTTGATACCGAGACTCAAAAGCAAAGCTATTTGAATACACCTAAAATATATGACACCTACTTAGTACACGCCGACAAATTTACACACGAACCCTGGACCCTAACCAATTTAAGAATTGCTCAAGTTTTAAGTTTTGATAAGCAGTTTATTACCTTTCAGATAAGCAACTACAGCTATAAACGTAATAATAGTATTACCTTGGCAATGCGTACCAGCCAACTAATTCAAGACAATTACTTCTCCACTAAAACAATCACCCTCCCTCGTGATGAAGTAAAGCGTTTGTATAAAGACGAAGCTATTTATGACGTGCTGCGACCTTATGCCAACAGCCTTTATGGCGGGTTTGTGATGTTTCCTCCCAAACCTAAGCCACTATATAAAGGTTTAAAACTCGATAAAAACAATCAACAAGGCATTATTTATTTTAAAGATAAGTTGTTTTTTGAAGCATTTAATAGCTTTAAGCTAGCTGCTGAAGCGGGTTCTCAATGGGGGCAATTAAATTTAGCGCAAATGTATCGTGATGGTCAGGGAATAGCTCAAAATTATCAACAGGCTATTTATTGGTATAAAAAGGCCATTGAGCAAAAAAATACTAAAGCACAATTTGAATTAGAATCGCTTTGTAAAATAGCTAACTGTGAATGAGTGAATTTAAATATAGCTGGCGCAACAAGTACGCCAGCTATAAACTATTTTTTAAATAACTTTGTATAACCTACATGTATAAGCACAACAACTAAGCCGGCAATAACACCTAGCAAACCATCAAACAAGAGAGGCGCTAATACTTCTCCTGTGCCGCCAGCAACAGACTGAGCATAGCTCGTTACATCCACTTGAGTATGATGCAATAACTCAACACCATGCACTAAAATCCCGCCGCCTACTAAAAACATTGCAATGGTGCCCGCAAATGCTAAAAACTGCATCAACCTAGGCGCTGCTGCGAGTAAGCCTTTACCAAGTAACTCTTTAAATTTATTAGCTGACACTTTAGATTCGTTGAGTAAATAAAGCCCGGCATCATCCAGCTTTACAATACCGGCCACTAAGCCATAAACGCCAATCGTCATTATAATTGCGATAACACAAAGCACTAAAGCTTGGTTAAGTAACGTAGCGCCTGCCACAGTGCCTAAAGTAATAACAATAATTTCGGCAGAAAGAATAAAGTCGGTTCTTATTGCCCCTTTTATTTTTTGTTTTTCATACTCTACTAAATCTAATTTTTCATCTTCATCTACCACTTCATTGTGATGAGGCAAAAACTTAGCAAATACTTTTTCAGCTCCCTCAAAACACAAAAACAAACCACCCATCATTAAAAGCGGTGTTATTAACCAAGGCAGCCATACGCTTATTAATAAAGCAGCGGGTACGAGTATCGCTTTATTTAAAAATGAGCCCTTTGCCACAGCCCAAACAACCGGTAATTCACGCTCTGCTGCAACACCTGTAACCTGCTGTGCATTGAGTGCTAAGTCATCGCCTAATACACCCGCTGTTTTTTTTGTTGCTACCTTACTCATTGTCGCAATGTCATCAAGTAAAGTGGTTATATCGTCTAATAACGTTAAAAGGTTAGTGCCTGCCATAAAGCTTCCGAGCTCAAAAAATATTGCTATAAACATAACGTAAAGCGCTACTTTCACCAACGGTTAATTTTGCTTTGTTATTCTTACATTAGATTAAAATTTTGCCCTGCGTTTTAACTTACTTTTAAAGAAGATGGGAGAAAAAATGAAAGTATATTTAGCATTAATCGCTATTTTACTAAGCTTAACCGCATGTAGTGATTTACAAACCAGTACTGCTTACCAATGCGATGATGAGAGCGTAAAACTCAATATTATTAATAATTCTGAAGCCGAAATTATCTTTAACAATAAAGTGCATGTACTTAATCACGAAAAAAGTGCATCAGGGAATAAATATATAAGTGAAGAGGTACTGTTTTGGGGTAAGGGAAATGAGGCCATGCTAATCATTGCTGGTAAAAAAAGACAGTGCATCAAGGTTTAACACAAAACCAACCAATAAATTACAGTAATGCTACAATAATTAAAGACCCATTATTGTGATGAAGTTATGCGTTCAATTGCGATCAAACATAAAATAATTTTAGCTTTTACAGCCATTGGTTTATTGGTGCTAACAAGTAGTGTGTTTTTTTATTGGTCATTAAACAAAATTAGCGTTAACAATACCCGAACCGAAAAATTAGCAGTTCCGGTACAACAGTTCAGTAAAGATTTAAGGCTATCATTACTGTCTATTACTAAATTTAACGCCTTAGCTTACAGCCAAGCAAACCTTGATTTACTTCAACAAAATAAAAAACAGGCGCAAGCTGAGCAACAACAATTTAGCGATATGCTCAATTCGTTAAGCACTCAACTAAATCAACAAATAACAATGCAAAATTTACTCACCAGTACCAACGCAGGCTTCGAGCAACTGACTAAAGTAAGTGTCGCAATGTTTAGTGCTAAAGAGAGTAAGTTTGTAGCGCAAAATTCCACCATAGAATTATCAGCAACGTTTAACGAGCAACTTTACAATTTAAGTTCTAACTTACTTGATATAGAACTTTTAGAAGTGCCTGCAAAACAGCAGGCGCTACTTAATGCGATGTTTGGAACAGCGACCCGTATAGATGATTTATTGTTTAACTTAAGCAATAATATAAAAAGCATTACTCAAACTACAAGTATCAATGATTTAAATAGCCATCAGCAAGATACCCTATTTCTACTAGATAACATCCAACCTAATTTCACCTATTTAGAGCAACAAGCGCTACCCTTTAATAATGCGTTTAATGCTAAAAATTTAACGGCTAAATTTAATCAATTAAGAGAGTTACTTAACAACGATACAGGAATTTATGCCCAACAAAATAAAGTACTCAAAAGTACTATTGCTGCGGCTCAAAATTTTGAACACTTTCAACAGCAATTTATAACAACAGAAGGTCAGCTTATTGAACTTAATAAATTGGCTGATGAGCGCTTTAATGCCTTACAAACTAATGCAAAGGCCGCCATAAATACTGGGATTAGTTCTGTAGTAATTATTACGCTTGTTTTAATTATATTGATTATCGCTATCTCTATTTTTACAACTCGCGCAATGCTAAAACCGCTTAAAAAAGTAAACCGCGATTTAGCCCGAATCGCCTCAGGTGATTTATCAAAGCGAAGCCATCCGCGCAGTAAAGATGAATTTGGTACTTTGCTAAATAACATAAATAAACTCAGTGAAGACCTTACCCAGTTAATTGGCGCAATTAGTAGCGACGCCCATGAACTAGACCGCAGCGCTATTAAAACCAGTGAAAAAGGTCAGCAAATGACGGTTGTTGCACAACAGCAGTTGGAGCGAAGCGCACAGGCAACATCGCTTGCACAAAATATGCTAACTAACTCACAAGCGGTTTATGAACAAGCAGATAAAACATCAAGTGAAATAACCAATGCATCGCAATTTGCCAATGACGTAAACAAGATTGCTAATACAAATAGTCTAAGTATAGAAACTTTATTACAGCGCCTTGATAAAGCAGTAGGCAGCACTGAGGAACTAGCCCAACACACTCAGCTTATTGAAGCCATTGTTGAAACAATTAGCAGCATTGCCGAGCAGACCAACTTATTGGCACTCAATGCTGCAATTGAAGCAGCGCGAGCGGGTGAAAACGGACGCGGGTTTGCTGTAGTTGCTGATGAGGTTCGATCATTAGCTGCACGTACACAGACCTCGACTAGCGAAATAAACACCATGATCCAAACATTGCAACAGCACACTCAAACAACTCAAGAACACATTACCGATGGCCAACACCAAGCCAAGCAATGTGTTAAAAACAGCACTGAACTAAATAAAGCCGTAGAGCGTATTAAAAGCACATTGTTGTCTGTTAATCAGATGAGTGAGCAGATTGCTCATGCATCACATGAGCAATTGACTAACAGTAACGACATTCAACAAATAATGGCCAAGGTGACAGAGCAAGCAACCTTGAATGCCAAAAACGCGACAACCCTAGCAAGCGAAAGTGAAGACGTAAATCAACTTGCACACTCCTTAACAAGTGCCGTAGAGCGCTTTAAGTTTTAAGTGCAAGTAATGACTTGGCTTGCATGAAATGGGTATAATACTTCAACTCTTTTGCTTAATAGCGGCCCACAATGAAATATAAAGATCTACGTGATTTTATCGATTTGCTTGAAAAAAAAGGCGAACTTAAACGTATCACCCAAGAAATCGACCCGTATCTTGAAATGACCGAAATATCTGATCGCACATTGCGTGCAAAAGGCCCTGCGTTATTATTCGAAAATCCAAAAGGCTACGATATGCCGGTGCTTACCAACCTATTTGGTACACCAAAACGCGTAGCAATGGGCATGGGCCAAACAGATGTTAGCGAGCTTCGCGAAGTGGGTAAGCTACTCGCTTTTTTAAAAGAACCTGATCCACCAAAGGGTATTAAAGAAGCTCTAGGTGCTATACCTATTTTTAAGCAAGTGCTTAATATGCCTGCAAAAGAAGTTAAAAAAGCGCCTTGCCAACAAGTAGTTTTAGAAGGTGATGATGTAGACTTAACTAAATTACCTATTCAACATTGTTGGCCAGGTGATGCAGCGCCATTAATTACTTGGGGCCTTACAGTTACTAAAGGGCCTTATAAAAAGCGCCAAAATTTAGGCATTTATCGCCAGCAATTATTAGGTAAAAATAAAATAATTATGCGTTGGTTGTCGCATCGTGGTGGCGCGCTTGATTTTCAAGAATGGTGTAAAGAAAACCCAGGACAGCCTTACCCTGTCTCGGTAGCACTAGGTGCCGATCCAGCTACTATATTAGGTGCAGTAACGCCTGTACCCGACACATTAAGCGAATATGCATTTGCTGGTTTATTACGTGGTAGCAGAACCGAAGTTGTAAAATCTATTTCCAATGACTTGCAAGTCCCTGCCAGTGCAGAAATAGTACTTGAAGGTTACATTATGCCAGGTGAAATCGCACCTGAAGGCCCTTATGGCGATCATACTGGTTACTATAATGAAGTAGATGACTTTCCAGTTATGACGGTCACTCACTTAACGCATCGTAAAGATCCTATTTATCACAGCACATTTACTGGCCGACCGCCTGATGAGCCTGCGATTTTAGGTGTAGCACTTAATGAAGTGTTTGTGCCGATATTACAAAAGCAGTTTCCTGAAATCGTCGACTTTTATCTGCCGCCTGAAGGGTGCTCGTACCGTATGGCGATTGTAACAATGAAAAAACAATATCCTGGCCATGCCAAGCGCGTGATGATGGGGGTTTGGTCGTTCTTACGTCAGTTTATGTATACCAAGTTTGTAATTGTGTGCGATGACGATATTAATGCCCGTGATTGGGAAGATGTTATTTGGGCTATAACAACCCGAATGGATCCTGCTCGCGATACAACATTAATAGAAAACACACCTATTGATTATCTCGATTTTGCATCGCCAGTCTCTGGCCTGGGTTCAAAAATGGGAATGGATGCCACCAATAAATGGCCTGGCGAAACCACCCGCGAATGGGGCGAGCCTATTGTTATGGATAAAGACACCAAAGACCGCGTAGATGATATTTGGGAAAGCCTTAATATCCTTTAAGTGTTTATATGTAAGTACATAACAGGCTATAAAATAACCCTGCAGATATGCTAGAATCGAGTCATTCGATTGCGTATCTGCTGTTTAAAGCGCTGCTAAAAGGTAAAAAATGCAAACATTAAAAGCTGAAGTTGTAGCTATCAGCCCACTTACAGAATTTGTTCACAAAGTAATTTTAAAGCCACAACAACCTGTGACCTTTGAAGCTGGCCAATACATGCAACTCGTATTGGGCGAAAAAGACAAACGTGCTTTTTCTATAGCTAGTCGCCCTTCACAGTGCGATGCAATAGAACTGCATATTGGCGCGTCAGGTGCCGATTCGTATGCAATGCAATCGCTGGAACATTTACGAAACGCGCATACCACTGGGCAGTTAGTAGACATTGAAGCTGGCTTGGGTATTTCACAGTTGCGCCTGCAATGTGAGCGCCCTATTATTTTACTTGCCGGTGGCACTGGTTTTTCATACGCAAAATCAATGGCTGATCACTTAGCTGAAATTAAGTGCGACCGTCCTGTATTATTTTACTGGGGTGTAAAAGAAGAGTCAGCTTTATACGCACATACAGAAATGCAAACATGGGCCGATAGCCACAAAAACTTTGAGTTTATCCCTGTGGTAGAAAATCCATCTGCTAATTGGCAAGGTCACACTGGCTATGTACATAAAGCGGTAATGCAAGATATTGTATCACTTGAACCATACGATATTTATATGGCCGGTCGTTTTGACATGATAGGTATTGTCCGTGATGACTTTATTACTCATGGTGCAATTCGTGAAAACATGTACGCAGATGCATTCGCATTTATCAAATAATTGAAATTAACTTTCAGTTATGAATAAAGGCACCTAATCGGTGCTTTTATTTTATATAACAACAAATACTTAATAGTTAAAACCTATCAATCTCATCAACATAAACAATTTCCTAAATCCCTATCTATAAACCATACTTTGTATAGAACATCAGCGGGAGAGACCCAAATGCTAAATACAAAAGTAAAAGATTTTATGCAACGCAAGTTGCCAAATATCACACCAGATACAGAAATGACAACAGCCATAGCAGAACTACAAAAATTTAAACTACTTGGCGCACCAGTATTTGATAAAGATAAATGCCTAGTCGGATTTATATCTGAGCAAGAACTATTAAAACCACTTACGCAAAGCAGTTATTTTTGTGATGGGATGGTTAAAGTATCGCAACTTATGCAAACAAAGGTAGTGACAGTTAGCGGCGATACCAATATTATTGAGCTTGCAGAGCAAATGCAGCCCGGTAAACCAAAAAACTACCCTGTTGTAGAGGGTGTTAAAGTAATCGGCATGATCAGCCGAGCAGATGTACTTAAAGCACTTTACGATAATTACATGAGCTGCCAAACACACTAAATTGCAGATAACAAAATGCCGCTTATAAAGCTAACACCGATCAGTTAAGGTATTTTTGATCGGTTGACCGATCTTTTGGTTGCTTCACAATACCCTTATCATCTTTTGATTATGAGGGTATTTTTATGCTTAGTCATTGGTTACTTGATA
>NZ_JADYXI010000034.1:0-21322 GCF_015864375.1 Pseudoalteromonas sp. SWYJZ19 | reverse complement strand
AGCGCACAGGGCGTGCATCTGTGAAAGTGTTATGGCAAGGATGGCTTAAGTTACAAGCCATCCTGGAAGGCTACGATTTAGCAAAATCTCTTGAGCCAGACTTGTGATCAAGAGACAGCTATTAGCGCCTTTTTTAGTTAGTTAAAAACTTACTTATAGTTTTCGTAAATTTTATCGAGCGGTTCTGATAAACCACTTTCTTGCACTATACGTACATGTTCACGTTTTAATTCGCGTGCACTAGTCACACCACAAGAATGAGCTATTAGCCCAGCTCCGTAATGAATGTATTTATTATAGTTAGCTACTCGTTGCGCTTTATCAGCTACATTTAAGCCGCGTTGCAAACGCTCGTTATGCGTAGTGATCCCGGTCGGACAGGTATCTTTATTACATTGCATTGCCTGAATACAGCCCAGTGCAAACATATGCCCTCGAGCCGATACAACAAAATCAGCACCGAGCGCTAACGCCCAAGCCACCTTTGAAGGAACAATTAATTTACCAGACGCGATTATTTTAATACGATCTCGCAGTCCATGTTTTTCAAGCATATTAACTACAAGCGGTAAACTTTCGCGCAGTGGTAAACCCACTGAATCCATAAGCGGTTGTGGTGCTGCGCCCGTACCACCATCAGCACTATCTATGGTAATAAAGTCAGGCGCGGACTCTATACCACGGTGGTTTATTTCAGCGAACAACGTTTCTAACCATCCGTAAGCACCAATAACGGCTTTAAACCCTGTAGGTTTACCTGTCGCGTTACGCACAGTGGCAATCATATCGAGAATATCGGCTGGGTTTTTAATTTCAGGATGACCATTGGGGCTAATAGAATCTTGCCCTTCTGGTATGCCCCTAATTTTAGCTATTTCGGCGTTAACTTTGCGCCCTGGTAACATACCGCCTTTACCTGGTTTTGCACCTTGGCTCATTTTAAGTTCAAACATTTTTACTTGTTCATGAGCCGCTATTTCTTTTAGCTTTTCGGTACTTAAATTTCCATGCTCGTCTCGTGCACCATATTTAGCTGTACCAATCTGAAACACTAAATCGGCACCACCTTCTAAGTGATAAGGACTTAACCCCCCTTCACCGGTGTTCATCCAACAACCCGCTAGTTTTGCCCCTTTTGATAAGGCTCGTACAGCTGGCTTTGAAAGCGCACCAAAACTCATACCAGACACATTGAATAACGAGTTGGTCGTGTAAGGTGTTTTACAGTATGGACCCAAAGTAACATTACTCGGGTCGAGCGCTTCTTCGTCTAAAGTAGGAAATGCACAGTTCATAAACATAACCGTACCAGTTACTTCTAAGCTTTGCGTGGAGCCAAATGCAGCCGTACGGTCAACATCTTTTGCTGCACGATAAACCCAACTTCGCTCTGCGCGGTTAAACGGCATTTCTTCTCTATCTTGAGCAAAAAAGTACTGTCTAAAAAACTCACCTTGGCGTTCAAAAAAATATCGAAAGCGACCAATAACAGGGTAATTACGTCTAATAGCATGCTTGGTTTGTGTTACATCTCGAATATAAAAAACGACAACGATTAAAACCAACAACCCTAAAACAACAATAAACATACTTGCAAATACATCAATACTAAACATTATAAAATTACTCACCCAAGGCCCCTTGATGACTGTTTTTAAAATAAAAAAGTGCTATACCACCAAAATGACATAACACTTTTATTTGTTCAAGGCTTTAACTGCCTTATATCTAATTCTGTTGTTTAGCTAACTCTGCTTTTATATATAAACGCACTTGCGTTTCAAGTACCGATAAAGGCACTGAACCATGGCGTAATATTTGATGATGAAATTCACGAATATCAAAGCTTTTTCCTAGCGCTTGCTCTGCTTCAATGCGTAAACGCTTAATAGTAAGCTCACCTATTTTGTACGAAAGCGCCTGTGCAGGCCATGTAATATAACGATCGGTTTCGGTTTTAACGTTATGCAACGAAAGCGCTGTATTTTCGCTCATAAAGTTCATGGCACGCTCGCGACTCCAGCCATACATATGCATACCTGTATCAACAACTAAACGCGCTGCTCGCCACATTTCATACGTTAAACGACCAAAACGGCTATATGGGTCTTGATAAAAGCCTGCCTCTAAACCTAAATACTCAGAGTAAAGCCCCCAACCTTCGCCAAATGCCGAGAGGTAAGCATCACGGCGATAGCTCGGCAGATTTTCAAGCTCTGCATTAAGTGATATCTGTAAATGATGACCTGGCACGGCTTCGTGCAGCGTTAATGCTTCTAAAACATACAAAGGGCGCTTATCTAAAGCGTAAGTATTTACCCAATAATACCCTGCTTCATCATCTCGATTAGAGCCTGAATATCGACCGGTTGTGTATTTAGGTGCAATACTTGCCGGTACAGGTGCTACACCATAAGGTTTGCGCGGCAAGGTATGAAATAATTTAGGCAGTTGTGCATCCATTTTTTTAGCAATATAAGATGCTTCTTTTAAAAGTTGCTCTGGTGTTGTGGCGTAAAATTGTGGATCAGTGCGTAAAAAGTGGATAAATTCGGCAAACGTGCCTTTAAAACCTACCTCTGCTATTACGTTTTCCATTTCACTACGAATTCGCTCAACTTCTTTTAAGCCAAGTTCGTGAATCTCTTTAGGTGTCATATCGGTAGTGGTGTAGTACTTAGCTCTATTTTTATAAAACGCTTCGCCATTAGGTGTATTTGATATACCAATACTTGTACGTGCACCAGGTCGATATTGCTGCGTAAAAAACGCTAAATAATCTTTATAAGATTTTATAACCTCTTCTTTTATAATATTTTTAGCTTTTTGTTGTAGTGCTTTAAATTCACTTTCACTTAAACCAGCTGTGTTAGTTAAAAATGGTTTATAAAATTCAGACGTAGTTACATCGTCAACAATGTAAGCATTAATTGAATCTTCATAACCTTCTAATACAGCTCTAGGTTGAGTAAGCCCAGTTTCAAGTCCTTTTGTCATCCAATACATGTTTTGCTCAAAAAAGCGTGGAACTTGCGCCAATCGTGCAAGATACACTTGGTAATCTTCCGGGTTTTTATATTGAGAGCTATTTATTATGTACGACAAACCAGAATGAAACCCATATTCAGAGGTGAGCGGCATATAGTGCGCATTAAATACATATTCATCGACACTGTTTTGTACTTGAGCTCGAATAATATCGAAGTTAATTTGATTTTCATCGCTTAGCTTTTCAATATTAATAGTGTCTAATTCAGCAAGTAATCGCGTTTTATTTTTATATTCTTGCGCTAAAAATTCAGGGGATAAATTTGGTAATAAATAACCTTCAACACCACCTACACTATCGTAAGGGTTAATACTTTCTCTATAATCAACAATACTTTGCGCTACTTGAGTAAATTGTTGATCTGAATTTTGCATGGTCATTTGGCATGCACTTAATGAGCACAAAACCGTGATACCAAATAAAGATTGGCGAAGGGGCTTAATTAAAAAATGATTCATTATAATGTAACTTAGCAGTGTTATTAATTTCATAAAGCTATCGTAGGGTAAATAAATAGCAAGTAAATGAGACCAACCTCATAGTAATAATCCCTACTTATACCAAGTGTATTAATACGTTACATACATTAAATGAAGTAAAAACCAGCCTAATTGATGAGAAAAACAGCGATTAAGCTGCTAAAGCAAAATTTAAGTTCCCTAACTATCGTTTTTGCTTTTAAATAGCTCGGATAATGATTACTGTATAAAAAAATAATAAAAAGCTCGGACGCATAACCGCCTCATGGAATGAGATATTTTAAAATTTGCACTTATGCGTACTTAGTTGGTATTTAAAATGATGTTCCATGATTCCATGGCTATTGCACAAGAAAAAATGACCAAAGTGTGTGTTTTTTTAGAGCGCTATACGCTCCCACCTACGCCGCTGAATTATCAAGTTATTTATGCTTATACCAGTCAAACTAATCTCAAGCTAAATAAAGCTTTAGACCGTGCTATCGCTGTTGAAGACAATATAGATAGCGTTTTAATTGAACAACTACATTCTGAGTTTTTAAATACTGGCCACAAAGCGCAAGTCAACATGATTCAAAATGTTGATGGTGTTATAAACTCACTTTCTCAAAATTCTCAAGCTACTGAAAAGCAAATAATTCGCTTTGCGGGTCAAGTGAGCGAATGCGTACATTCGCTAGATGAGAACAACATAGAACAAAGCCGTCAAGCGCTTGAAGTTCTTCATAATCAAACCGCCGAATTACTCAACCAACATAAGCAATTTAAGCAAGAACTAAGCAAAGCCAAACAACTACACGAAAAAACACAAAAGCAGCTAACTCAACTTCGTAAACAGCATATTATTGATAGCCAAACAGGGCTTTATAAGCGCCATTATTTAACGCAACAAACCCAAGTGTGGACTAATCAACAAAAATCTATTTGCGCAATAGCGATTCAAATAGACAACCTTGATCACTTTACTAAAAATTATGGTGATATTATTGGTGAAGTCATTTTGAGTAAAGTCGCTAAGCAAGTGCAAAAATATGTTTTTCAAAGTGGCTTACCTGGTCGCACAGCAAAAGATCAATTTACTGTTCTCCTCGCCGACATAGACCCAGATACAGCTAATGTTATTGCCGAAAAAGTACGAAATGGGGTCGAAAAGCTACGCTTTGTTAGTTCAAAAACAGGTATCAAGCTACCAAGTATTGGCTTATCACTAGGAATTGCTCAGCATCAACAAGAAGATGATTTTAATCAGTTAGCAAAAAAAGCATCTCATGCGGCTTTTAAAGCACGTTCATTAGGTCAAAGTAGTTACACTGCAGGGCAATAAATTACCTGATAAATCATATTCAAATTGCACCTACTGTGTACAATAAAGTACACTAACCTCTATTGTCACGATAGAGATTAATCATGAACGAAACCGAACAAAAGACCACGCATTTTGGTTATAAAACAGTAGCCGAGAACGATAAAGCTTCTATGGTTGCTGATGTATTTCACTCAGTAGCTGCAAAATACGATGTAATGAATGATTTAATGTCTTTTGGGGTGCATCGTTTATGGAAACGTCAAACTATTGCAAGCTCAGGTGTTCGTAAAGGCCATCATGTACTCGATTTAGCCGGCGGCACTGGCGACTTAACGGCAAAGTTTAGCCAATTAGTGGGCGAAACGGGTCAAGTTGTTTTGGGTGATATAAACTCATCTATGCTTAAAGTTGGTCGTGAAAAACTGCATAATCTTGGATTAGTGGGCAATATCGACTACGTACAAATGAATGCAGAAATGCTGCCGTTCCCAGATAATAGCTTTGATGTGATCACTATTGCCTTTGGCTTACGTAACGTCACCGATAAAGACAAAGCATTACGCTCTATGTACCGCATTTTAAAGCCAGGTGGTCGTTTACTTGTTTTAGAGTTTTCAAAACCAGAACATGACGTACTTAGTAAAGCTTACGATTTTTACTCATTTAATTTATTGCCTACAATGGGTAAGCTAGTTGCTAACGACAGTGAATCGTATAAGTATTTAGCTGAATCTATTCGTATGCATCCAGATCAAGACACGCTAAAAGCGATGATGGAAGATGCAGGCTTTGAGCAAACAACATACCAAAACCTCACAGGCGGAATTGTTGCGCTGCACCGTGGTTTTAAATATTAAGGCTAGCAGTTATGGCGCTTGAGAAAATAACAAAAAATAATAATGATGCAATGCCATCTGAATTTTTTATGTTACCTAATTTTGTACTTTCGCTTATTGAGCGTGTACTAAATCAAGCACTTAGCCTTGACCCACAATTATCTCAAAAGCTAAGCGCCGTTAAACATCAGCGCTTAGTGGTTGAAGTAAGAGACTGGCAACAAAGCATCCAACTTGTTTATAGCGCTGAGCAATTACACTTATATAGTGCCCAAAGCAATGAAAACGCAGATTGTATGATCAGCGCCGACATAGGTACGCTTTTAGCGCTCAAAAACCCAGCAATGCTTACCCAATTAATTCGCCAAGATAAGCTCGACTTGCAAGGCGACTTAAATATTGCGCAAACTTATAGCAATGCGTTTTCAGGCATTGATATTGATTGGCCTGAACAGCTCTCTAGATACATTGGTGATACCCCCGCTCAGCAGTTATATCTGCACTTAAAAAAACTAAAACAAAAGAGCAGCAAAACCAACACTAAAATAAGTACAATGCTTACAAGTTTATGCCAAGATGAGCTCGCAATTACTATTCACCCATTAGAACTTGAGCAATTTAAACAAAAAAATAGAGAACTCAAAGGCCAAGTCGCTGCTGTTGAGCAGCGTATAAATACCTTGTTAAACTCTTTTTCACCTTCAAACACCCGCTAAGGATTTTTTGTGTCGACTGCACGTTTATATAACATCACCAAAACGTTACTTAGCTATGGGCTAGACGAACTAATTCCAAAACATAAGATCCCTTGGTTTGGTAAAGTAGCTCGCGGCAGTTTATTTTGGCTACGTAATCAACACAAAGAAAAATCTCATGGTTTACGCTTACGTTTAGCACTGCAAGAGCTTGGCCCTGTTTGGATTAAATTTGGTCAAATGCTCTCAACCCGTCGTGATTTACTCCCACATGATATCGCTTTAGAGCTGGCATTTTTACAAGACCAAGTGGAACCTTTTGAAGGTGAGCTAGCCCAAAAAATAATTGAAAAAGCACTCGAAATTAACGACATAAGCGAATTGTTTAGTGAGTTTTCACAAACACCATTAGCGTCAGCATCAATAGCACAAGTACATACAGCAAAGCTGATTGATGAACACAGCATTGAGCAAGATGTCGTAATTAAAGTCATTCGACCAAATATTCACGAGCAAATTAATGCAGACTTGGCGTTAATGGAAAAACTTGCCAAAGTCCTCGCTAAGGTACACAACGAATCAAAACGTCTTCGTCCTGTCGAAGTTGTTAAGGAGTATAAAAAAACGCTTCTTGATGAACTCGATTTAATGCGAGAAGGTGCCAATGGCATACAGCTAAAGCGTAACTTTGAAGGTTCTGAGTCATTGTATATACCTGCAGTGTATAGTGATTACAGCCGCAGTAATATCCTCGTAATGGAGCGTATTTACGGTATACCTGTATCTGATAAAGATGCGCTTATGGCGCAAAACACCAATATGAAGTTATTGGCTGAACGCGGCGTAGAGGTATTTTTTACGCAAGTGTTTAGGGACAGCTTTTTTCATGCCGATATGCACCCAGGCAATATATTTGTTTCTCGCGAGCATCCTGAAAATCCAATGTATATCGGTATTGATTGCGGTATTGTTGGTACTTTAAGTAAAGAAGACAAACGCTACTTAGCCGAAAACTTCATTGCCTTTTTTAATCGCGATTACCGCCAAGTAGCACAGTTGCATGTTGATTCTGGCTGGATACCACACGATACTAGCATTGAAGAATTTGAATTTGCGATTCGTACCGTATGCGAGCCTATATTTAATAAGCCCCTTGCTGAAATTTCATTTGGTCACGTGCTCGTAAATTTATTTAATACCGCACGTCGTTTTAACATGCAGGTACAACCACAGTTAGTCCTACTACAAAAAACCTTATTATACGTTGAGGGATTAGGACGTCAGCTGTATCCGCAACTCGACTTATGGAAAACAGCCAAACCCTTTTTAGAAGATTGGGTAAAGCAACAAGTCGGCCCGTTATCTATATTGAAACAAATGTATGCTAACTTACCATTTTGGGCTGAAAAAATGCCCGAGCTACCCGATCTAATTTACAAAAATTTAAAACGTGCACCACACGCTCATCAACCTCAAGAACAAAAGGTATCTCATAAACCTTTAATTTTAGGTTTATTTGGTAGTGCTACAATGATCATGGCAACACTTTGTTATTTACAGTACGATTTAGTAGCTGCAAGTATTGCAATAGGCTTATCTGTTATTAGCTTTATAGCAGCATGGCGCAGCGCATAAACTGAGTGCTATTTACGCTATTTGGCGTATAATTAGTATTTAAAATAGACATTTAACCATTTTATATATTGGAGAAAACCATGGGTTTTGGTGGTATTAGTATTTGGCAATTATTAATTGTTTTGGCGATCATAGTTTTGCTTTTTGGCACAAAAAAACTACGCGGTATGGGTGGTGATATTGGGGGCGCTGTTAAAGGCTTCAAAAAAGCAATGTCGGATGATCAAGCTAACGAGCAAGAAAAATCAGAGCAAATTCAACAATCAGAAAAAAGCACCGTTGGCGACTCAATCAATACTGAAAAAACCAAAGATAACAATAAGGTTTAATAAGTATGGGTATGTGGGAACTTGTTGTAGTTTTTATTGTTGGCTTAGTGGTACTCGGCCCTGAGCGCTTACCTGTTGCTATTAGAACCGTTAGTAAATGGGTTAAAACCGCTAAGTCGGTTGCCAACTCGGTAAAAGCAGAAGTAAGTGAAGAACTGCGTATTCATGAACTTCACGAAAACCTTAAAAAAGCAGAACAACAAGAACTAAAAGATTTAAGCCCTGAGCTACAAAGCTCATTAACAGAGCTACAAAAAGCGGCTGAGTCAGTTACTCACAGCTACAAGAAACAACAACCGGATACATCAAATAGCCAACAACTTGATGAAAAAAAGTGAAGTTTATCTCTCACTTTGTGGTCAACTTACTACATGGTATAAAAAATAATGGTTGAGGAAGTAAAATCGGGGTTTGTATCTCATTTAATTGAGTTACGTGATCGACTAATAAAAGCACTATTGAGCATTTTATTATTTTTTATCGCACTGTTTTATTTTAAAGATGATATTTACGAACTTATAGCTGCACCATTAGTGGTTCATTTACCTAATGGCGCGACCATGATAGCTATAAATGTGAGTGACCCTTTTATAGTCCCTATGATGCTTACTTTTTTTGTTGCAGCTTTATTATCTACTCCATGGATACTTCATCAAATTTGGGGGTTTATAGCTCCTGGCTTGTACCAAAATGAAAAAAAAATGCTAATACCTATACTAATCTCAAGCGTTGTCTTGTTTTATGGTGGTATCGCTTTTTGTTATTTTGCAGTACTACCAATTATATTAGGTTTTTTTACAAGCACAGGTCCTGAGATGATGACTCTCGCACCCGATATCGCTAGCTATCTAGGGTTCGTATTAAAACTATTTTTTGCATTTGGTGTCGCTTTCGAAATTCCAGTAGCTATTATGCTGCTATGCTGGAGTGGCGCAACAACAACAAAAAGCTTAAAAGAAAAGCGCCCTTATATCGTGGTGGGTGTATTTGTAGTGGCAATGTTTTTAACACCGCCTGATGTTTTATCACAAACATTATTAGCATTTCCGATGCTTCTTTTGTTTGAACTAGGTTTAATTTTAGCAAAATTTTATACCGCCAAACCACAAAAAGAATCTGAGGAATAAAATGAAAAAACAACTACTCTCACTATTGGTTTTATTAAGTGCCCCAACTTTTGCTGCGCAAACTGAATTTAATACTCAGGCCCTGCAAGCATGTAGCTTTATTGAAAATGACTTTAACCGATTACTTTGCTATGACAATACAATTGCTGGTAAATCACTAACAAAGCCAACAATAACAAAAACACTCACTCCACCAACGGCTAACAATGTACCTCAAGCCGTAGCTGCTGCACCAATGCAAGCAAAGGCAAAAACTGACGATTTTGGCTTAGAGCACAAAGAATCACAGGTAGAAAAAGAGACTGAAATTAAAGCTATGGTTACTTCAGTGAAAGAAGCAGCTTATGGCGAGTTAATTATTTCGCTAGATAACGGCCAACAATGGCGTCAAATTGGCTCTGACAGCATGCGTTTAAAAGAAAACGATACAATTGTAATCAGCCGCGGTGCATTCAACTCCTTTTTACTGAAACAAGACGGTAAAAACCGCTCTATTCGCGTTAAACGTACTAAATAATGTCATATACGTTAATTGATGCTGGAGTTAACTTAACTAATCATCAATTTGATGACCAGCATTATGATGTAATTACCCGTGCAAGCGAAGCCGGTGTTACAAATATGCTTATTATAGGTTGTGATATTGCGAGTAGTCAGCAATCACTTGAACTTGCGATAAAATATCTCCAATATTCTACGGCGGGTGTCCACCCACATGATGCTAAATCGGCGACGAATGAATTAGAAGCACAATTAACTGCACTTGCAAACAATAAGCAAGTCATAGCGATTGGTGAATGCGGCCTTGATTATAACCGTGACTTTTCGCCTCGCGATGTACAGCGTAGTGTTTTTAGACGCCACCTAGCACTTGCCGAAAAATTAGATTTACCTGTTTACTTACATGAACGTGATGCAAGTGACGACATGCTAAGTATTTTAAAAGAGTTTAATATTCGCGGTGTACTCCACTGCTTTACGGGTAACTCAGCAGCTCTAAAGCAATATTTAGATTTAGGTCTGTATATTGGTATAACGGGTTGGGTATGTGATGAAAGGCGTGGTAAAGATTTACAACAACTAGTGCCTAGCATTCCTCTAGATCGATTATTAATAGAAACTGATGCACCATTTTTAATTCCACGAACAGTTAAGCCAAAACCTAAATCGCGTAAAAATGAACCCGCTCTGCTTCCTTATATCTGTCAAACGGTTGCACAACTTTATCAAATAGATGAAGAAGTTGTGGCCCACAAAACTACAGAAAACTTTTACAATGTTTTTGGTTTAAAGAGCTGCTAATGGCGTGCGCAAAAGCATTACTAAGTTTATTGATGCTTCTTTGCACTTTTTGCTCTTTCGCAAGCCCTGTAATAATAAAACATGATTTTAACTCCCAAGACATTAATAACCTGCATTACTCTTTTGAACCAACTTCGCTATTAGATGCACAACAAAGTAGCCATATACAGTGGCAAAAAAACACAGGTAAACCTCTTAACCTAGGTCTTGAGCAGCGTTCTGTATGGATGAAATTTAAAATAAAAAACACGCTTAGTTATGATACCGAACAACTGTTGTCACTAAACAACCCTCTGCTAAACGACGTTCAAGTATATCAGTTACATAACTCGCAATTAATTTCTCACACCCAAATTGGCGATGGATACCCCCTTAATAAACGTGCGATTAAGAGTGAATCTTTATTAGTTAAACTAATTAGCCCTGCAAATAGCGAAACCATTATTATTATGAGAGTGACGAATAGCTCCGGCTTGCGAGTCCCTTTAACGCTGTGGCAACCAGAAGCTTATTTGGCACATAAAGGTAAACTTAATTTACTCTATGGCTTATTGATTGGTTTTATATTTTCTTTAGGCGTGAGTTGCTTAGTTTTATATAGTTTTTCACGTAAACGTTATTTTGTTTATGCTGGTTTAATTACCCTCACATTAGGTAGCTTATTAGCCTACATTTGTGGCTTTGGCCTGAAATATATTCACCCTAATTTGCCAGTGTTACAGCAAGTTATGATCCCTATATTACTTATGCTTATTGCTTTAATGTTTTTGCCTTTACAAAAGCAAATTTGCCATCCAAAGCCCTCTTTTTTACTAACGGTTCAAAAAGTGATAGTTAATGCATTAGGTGTCTCGTTATTGTTTATTTGGCTATTTCCAACCCATATAGTGACACTATTTTGCTTAACTACTATCCCAATCGTTTTAGGCTTTTATATTGCAACTACACTTATGTGCATACGTTTATCACCTTCTAAACCTAATAAAGCGCTACTGCTCGTATTAGTTTTTTTCTTGGTGGTGATGCTTTATTTTATTGTTGCAGTAATAGGGTTATACGCCTTTGACAGAAGTACATTAGCATTTGTATTTACATGCTTTTTTAGCTGCACATTTTGTCTATGCTACAGTGTAATGAAGTTATTTATTTTGCAACGTGATGAAGAAGTAATTGCTCAGCAAACCTTGATTGCTGAAAATGCAGCTCAAGATACGCTACTTAAAGAGCGCTTAAAGTTACAAGAAAAAACACGCCAAGAACTCGAATCACAAGTCGACGAACGCACCTTTGAATTACAAGTTACACTCAGAGAACTTGAAGAAAAAAACCGCTCACTTGAGTTACTCAATACCGAAGACGCTTTAACCGGAATAAAAAACAGACGCTTTTTTGATAAAAAGCTAATAATGGAGATTCGTCGGTCTCGCCGAGAACAAACGCCGCTTAGTATTGTTATGCTTGATATAGACCGATTCAAAAGCATTAACGATACATACGGACACATAATTGGCGATCAAGTTATTAAAGCTGTATCTGACCTTATAAAAGATCATTTAAAGCGACCACTCGATGAAGTTGCTCGTTATGGCGGTGAAGAGTTTGTGGTGCTATTACCTAATACCCCCAGCGAAGGTGCACAAGACATAGCTGAAAAAATACGAGCCGCTATCTCAGCCAGTACAGTAACGGTTGCCAATAATGATATTCAATTTACAATTAGCGCTGGTGTATACACCAGCATTGCTGATGATGTTAGCAGCCCTCAAATTTTTACTGAGTGCGCCGACAAAGCACTTTATTACGCAAAGCAACATGGCCGTAATCAAGTAATCACTTTTCCATTACCACAGTAGGAGCATATTAATATGGCCCAATCAGGATTAGACCTTTTCCCGTATACTCGCATGCGCAGAATGCGCCGCAGCGACTTTTCTCGCCGCTTAATGGCCGAAAATCAACTTAGCGTAAACGATTTAATTTACCCTGTATTTGTACTAGAAGGTAAAAATCGTCGCGAAGCAATTGAATCAATGCCTGGTATTGAACGTCTATCGATAGATTTACTATTACTTGAGGCAAAAGAACTTGTTGATCTTGGCGTACCTGCCGTTGCTATTTTTCCGGTAACCCCTGCGGACAAAAAATCACTATTTGCCGAAGAAGCATATAATGACGATGGCTTAGTGCAACGCACTGTTCGCGCTTTAAAAGAAGCCTTTCCTGAGTTGGGTGTAATTACTGATGGTGCACTTGATCCATTCACGACGCACGGCCAAGACGGCATTATTGATGACACAGGCTATGTAATAAACGACGTAACCACCGAAATTTTAGTTAAACAAGCACTCTCGCATGCAGAAGCGGGCGCTGATGTAATTGCCCCTTCGGACATGATGGATGGCCGTATTGCTGCAATTCGTGAAGCACTTGAAGCTGATGGGTTTGTACATACCCGTATTATGGCCTACTCAGCTAAATATGCATCTAGCTACTATGGCCCATTTAGAGACGCAATAGGTTCTGCTGGGAACTTAAAAGGTGCCGATAAAAAAACCTACCAAATGGACCCAGCAAACTCTGATGAAGCAATACGTGAAGTCGCATTAGACTTACAAGAAGGCGCTGATATGGTCATGGTTAAGCCTGGCATGCCTTATTTAGATATTGTACGTCGTGTTAAAGACGAGTTTGGTGTACCTACTTTCGCATATCAGGTAAGTGGCGAGTATGCAATGCACAAAGCAGCTATTGATAACGGTTGGTTAAGTGAGGAAGCTACTATAATGGAGTCTTTACTTGCATTTAAGCGTGCAGGCGCTGATGGAATATTGACCTATTTTGCTAAGCAAGCCGCACAATACCTAGCTAAAAAGTAAGGTTTTTATAAAAAGGCGGCTAAACCGCCTTTTATTTACATTCGTTTACATTTTTGTATTATTTTCGTCATATTTATTCTCTAAACTGGTGTCCCATTTTGGGATTAATACACGGGAATAATAAAAAAATGTTTAAAACAAAAATAACACCACTCGCACTTGTTATAGCAAGTCTCAGTGCACCAGCCTCTGCAGATCTAATCATTTCAGAATACATAGAGGGAAGCAGTAATAATAAAGCAATTGAGCTTTATAATAATGCACCTACCTCAATAGTACTTGATGGATACACATTAGGACTGTATTCAAACGGTAGCGATACTGTAGGAAATTCTATTGCTTTAACAGGTGAATTAGCTGCAAATACAACATACGTAATTGCCAACTCCGGCGCAATTGAAGACATACTAAGTATTTCCGATACTACTAGCACTGTTACATTTTACAACGGTGACGATGCTCTTGTGTTAACAAAAGATGGTATTGTAGTCGATAGCTTTGGTCAAGTGGGTGTAGATCCAGGGTCATTTTGGTCTGATGCCTCAGCACAAACGCAAAACAAAACACTCCGTAGAAAAGACAGTATTACAACAGGCCGCACTGATTCAACATCAGCGTTTAGCCCTAGCGATGAATGGGTTCAATTTGATATAGATACATTCGATGGATTAGGTTCTCATTCTGGTTCTGAAGGCAGTGCTCCTGAACCAATTCCAGAACCAGAACCACTTGAACCACTTGTTTGTGGCGCAGAAAAAGTACTAATTAACGCTATACAAAGCGATAGCTCTGCAAGCCCGCTTGTTAATACTTTAGTAGAGTTTGAGGGTATTGTAACCGCAGACTTCCAAGATGATGATCAATTAAAAGGCTTTTTCGTTAGCTCACTTGCTGCTGACATAGATGCAAATCCTCTCACCTCTGAAGGTGTATTTGTTTATTTTGCAGATATTGACGTAAACGTAGGCGACCATGTACGTGTACAAGGTACTGTAGAAGAATATTTTGATGCAACACAAATCGGCAGTGTTAGCCAAGTTGCCGTATGTGGCACTGGTTTAGCTGCAGCAGCTACAAAAATCACTTTACCTTTAGCTGATACAACTGATTTAGAAGCTTTTGAAGGTATGTTAGTTACATTAGAACAACCATTAGTAGTAACTAATAACTTTGGCCTTGGTCGATATGGTGAAGTTGAATTAGCAACAGAACGCTTGTATCAAGGTACCCAAGTTGCATTACCTGGAGATGCAGCTAATGCAGTTGAAACTGAAAATCTACTTAAAAAGATTTTACTAGATGATGGCTCTACAGTACAAAACTTAGACCCTACAGCCTACCCAACTCCAGGCTTATCAGCAGAAAATACATTACGTACTGGCGATACAGTTAATACGGTTACGGGGGCACTTGCTTATAGCTTTAGCCTTTACAGAATCCACCCAACTGTAGCACCTTCGTTTATTGCAACAAATGCACGTGAAAATGCGCCTGAACTTAATGCTGAAGCAGATTTACGTGTAGCTAGCTTTAACGTACTTAATTACTTTAATGGTGATGGCCAAGGCGGAGGGTTCCCGACAGCCCGAGGTGCAGATTCAGAAGCTGAATTTACTCGCCAAGAAGCTAAAATTGTAAGTGCCATTAGCGCTATCCAGGCCGATGTTGTTGGTTTAATGGAAATTGAAAATGATGGTTTTGGCGAATTTAGTGCAATTGCAAGCTTAGTAGATGCGTTAAATGACGCTGATAGTGCTAACAACTATGCATTTGTTGATTTTAACGTAGATCAAATTGGTACCGATGCAATTACTACCGCACTTATCTATCGTACTAACAAAGTAGAAGAAGTAGGTACTGCTGCTATTACGACTGAGGCTCCATTTGATTTTAGTAACCGTGCTCCAATTGCACAAAGCTTTAAATCATTAGAAACTGATGAAGTATTTACTGTTGCTGTGTCACACCTTAAATCTAAAAGCTGTGGTAGTGCTTCTGGAAACAATGCAGATTCAGGTGATGGACAAGGCTGTTGGAATGAAATACGCACAGAAGGTGCTAATGCATTCGCAAATTGGCTTGATAGCAAACCAACCGGTGTTGACGACGAAGATACTATTTTAGTCGGCGATATGAATGCTTACGCAATGGAAGATCCTATACGTGCATTTGCTGATAAAGGCTACAAAAATGTAGTTGCAGAAATTGATGGTGATACGCTTGGTTATTCTTACAGTTTTTCTGGTCGCGCAGGTAGTTTAGATCATGCAGTAGCTACCCAATCACTACTTAGCAAAATTGTCGCAGCAACAGATTGGCACATCAACGCAGATGAACCTATTTCTCTTGATTACAATGTAGAGTTTAAAAGCGAAGGTCAACAATCTAGTTTGTACTCTGAAAGTGCATACCGCGCATCAGATCACGACCCTGTAATTATTGATATTAAATCTGAAATCACTTTAACACCTGAAGAACAAACGCCAGTTATTAAAGCTGATCAAGTTTTTGCAGTCGATGAAAACAGCGCAATTGGAACAATTATCGGCACACTCGATTTTAGTGATCCAAATGCCGATGAATCACCAGTTGTTAAATTTATTACATCAGATAATGACAGCGTTTCTATTAACAATCAGGGGCAGCTAATTGTTGCTGGAGAGATTGATTACGAATTTGAAAATCGTATTACTTTAACAGTGCAAGCTCAGGATAGCGTGGGTAACTTATCTAACGTTGAAAAAGTAGCCGTGAAAGTAAATAACTTACGCTCAGATGATGATAATGATGCAGGTTCATTATTATGGTTATCACTTCTTTTAGCACCACTATCAATAGTGCGTCGATTTAAAAAGAAATAACTAAGTTAGATCTAAACATTTAAAAGCCGCTCTTGCGGCTTTTTTATTTTATACAAATGTAATTCAGACAAGCTTCATTAAACCCCCCGTAATATGTTCAGACGATCTGTGAATCTTCTAGTAATTAATCAGTAACAACTACATACATTTGAGTGAATTTTACACAACAAAACCTCAGTGAATTATGTATATAAATATTACCTATTGAAAAATATGAATTTTTATTAAGGTTTAAATTTTGCTCTAAGTTATTTAGAAGATACTTACAAAATAAAATCAATATTTACCCTAAACGTAAAAATAAGTCGTGTTTTTATAAAGGAATGAGAATGAAACAACTAACCCAAAATCTGCCTAAATGGCAAAAGAAGTCAGCACCACTACTGGGTCTACTTATTATTTTTTCGACTTGGGGCAATAGCAACCAAGCGATTGCTGCAACCGTTGATGTAGCAATCCCACAAAGTAGCTTATTTGACGTAATTAGCGCCCGCGCTAAAAAGTTAGCAAGCGAAGAATACGTGGCGCCTAAAAACATTGAGCTTGAAGCACTTAACAATATTGATTATCAAGATTACCGTTCAATTCGATTTAAAAAAGACAAAGCAGTATGGAAAGATGAAGGCCTGTACGAGCTGCAATTATTCCATCCTGGTTTTTTATATAAAACACCTGTGACAATAAATACCGTTGATAGTGACTCTAAACGCAGTCGCTTACCTTTCAGTACTGACTTTTACCAATACGATGGCACTGCTGCACCACTACAAGAAGAAATAGCTAAAAGTGTTGCGGATACTCAACTAGGCCATGCTGGATTTCGCTTACATTACCCGTTAAATACTAACGAGTATAAAGACGAAGTAATGGTATTTCAGGGAGCATCGTATTTTAGAGTTGTTGGCCCTCAGCAAGTTTATGGATTATCAGCTAGAGGCCTTGCCATTGATACTGCAGAAAATTCAGGTGAAGAATTTCCAATGTTCAAAGAGTTTTGGTTAGTTAAACCAAAGGCCGACCAAACACAAATTACCATTTTTGCATTATTAGATAGCCCATCTATATCGGGTGCATACAAGTTTAGTGTTGACCCTACAACTAATATGCTAGTTGATGTTGATATGCAGATATTTGCACGTAAAGATATTAAAAAGCTCGGCGTAGCTCCATTAACGAGTATGTTTTACCACGGTGAAAACAGTACCAAATTTTTTGATGACTATCGCCCTGAAGTTCATGACTCGGATGGCCTATTAACTCAATCTGCTGATGATAAATGGGTATGGCGCCCTCTTAACAACCCTTCACAGCTAAGTGTAACTTCGTTTTCATACAATAATCCAAAAGGTTTTGGGTTAGCTCAACGAGACAGAGATTTTAATAACTATCTGGACACAGAAGCACATTACCACAACCGCCCTAGTCTATGGATTGAACCACAAGGTGAATGGGGAAATGGCCGTGTAGAGCTTGTAGAGATACCTACTGACACAGAAACTAACGACAATATCGTCAGTTACTGGGTACCAGAAAAGCCAATGAAAGCCGGTGATTCATTAAAGCTAAGCTACAAAATGACGACCTTTAATGCAGTTTTAACTCAGCACGAGAAAGCGAGAGTACTGCGCACAAGGATCGGTAGCGCCGCTTTACCTGGTGAGGACAACCCTCCACCAAAAAGCCATCGCCAATTTACTGTTGATTTTACTGGGTCAGAAATAAATCAACTCTCTGAACAGTTAAAGCTAGATGCCGACATTCAACTTACAACAGGCGAAGTAACCGACGTGAATGTACAAAAACTGCCTGATTCACGCGGATGGCGTGTAGCCTTTAAAATTGCACCACAGGACGATCAACCCGTTGATATGCGTTTATCGTTAAAACTACGTGATAAAGAAATTAGCGAGGTATGGAGTTATGTTTGGTACCCAAATGACATCAAGTAATAAAGGTAAGGGCACTCCAATGCCATTCAAAACATTAAGAGTTTGGCTATTTGCTATTGCAGCGCTTGGCACATCTGGCTACGGCATATCTATTATGTTTGAGATTTTAAGCTCAAACGGTATGACATTACTTGAGTATGCTCTTTTAGTATTATTCTCAATCACTTTTGCCTGGATTGTAACGGCATTTTGTAGTGGAACAATCGGCTTTGTATTACAGCTATTACGAATTGACCCACTTACGCTAAAGCGTATTAAACCAATTGAGTTTAATAGTGAGGCAATTAACGCCCAAAAAACCGCCGTTGTAATGCCTATTTACAACGAAGACACCCACCGTGTTATCGCGGGCTTTGAAGTAAGTCTGCAATCGTTAAAAGAAACAGGCCAACTTGCAAACTTTGATTTTTACTTATTAAGCGACACGCAAGACCCAGAAATAGCTAAAAACGAGCTAAGTGCATGGCATGCATTGTGTGAACGTTTAGGTGATACGGCTAAAAACGTTTTTTATCGTCGTCGCGAAGATAACAAACACCGTAAAGTAGGTAACCTAACCGACTTTTGTGAGCGCTGGGGCAGCCAGTACGACCATATGATTGTGCTTGATGCAGATAGCGTAATGACCGGGAAATGTATGTTAGAGCTTACTACAAGTATGCTCAACAACCCACAAGCAGGCCTGATCCAAACTATTCCGATCCCTGTTCGTCAAGATACCTTTTTTGGCCGCTTTTTACAGTTTGCGTCAGTGCTATATAGCCCAATGCTCGCTACTGGCTCAGCTTTTTGGCAAACTGATAAAGCCAACTACTGGGGTCATAATGCAATCATTAGAGTTGAAGCATTTATAACGTGCTGTGGCTTGCCAACACTAAAAGGTAATGCACCTTTTGGCGGCGAAATTTTAAGTCATGACTTTGTAGAAGCTTCACTACTTCACAGTGCTGGTTGGGATGTATTGTTGCTATCAGATATTGAAGGTAGCTATGAAGAAGTACCAAGTAACATTCTAGACTACGCTGTACGCGATAGACGCTGGGTGCAAGGTAATATTCAGCACTTAGGTTTACTATCATCATCAAAATTAAAATTAATGAGTAAGCTACACTTTTTACTCGGTGCGACAGCCTATATTTCATCACTAATTTGGCTCTCAATGCTAGCGCTAAGTACTATTGATGCAGTAACGCGCGCATTAAATAGTGATGTGTACTTTAACCGTGTTTATCAATTATTCCCTACATGGCAAATAGCTAAAACCGATCTGATTGATTCACTCTTGTATTTAACTATTGTTATTTTATTAATGCCTAAACTAATGGGCATAATAGTAACCTTAATACATAGAAACAAACGCTTTGGTGGTTCATTTAAGCTCATACTAGGTTCAATCATTGAAACCGTATTCGCTATTATTGTTGCCCCATTAATGATGGTATTTCATGCTTACTTTGTACTTTGTGTGTTTTTAGGTAAAAAAGTGAAGTGGGATGCACAACCGCGCGAAGGTCGTATGGTTCCGTGGAAAGAGGCGTTTGGTTATACGTTATTCTCAACTATTGTGGCTATTGCATGGGGTTGTACGGCTTACTACTTCACACCAGTATTCTTTTGGTGGTTATCACCTATATTGCTGGGCTTAGTATTAGGCGCTCCGATTATCCGTTATACCAGTAGCATTAAACTCGGTGTACAACTAAGAAAGTTAGGTATATTTATTTGCCCTAGTGAAGTTGATAACGACTCAACTCTAGAAGCACTTAAAATACATCTAAAAGAAATTTCGGTACCAAAGGAAGGTGCTTATCCACAAACAATACCGGCACTACCACAAGAGCAGTTGGTAACAATGCCTATCCAGTCTTTTAAGAAGCCACGCAGGCTAAAGATGAAAGCGCTAAAAGCTAAGGCTATAAAAAAGTTTAATTAGCGCGTTATAAAATACAAAAACAAAAAAGGAGCGATTAATCGCTCCTTTTTGCTATCTAAATTAAAGATCAAGCATTGCATTTATCGCTAATATTTTCAATTTTGTTAGCTAACTTATTGCAGTACATTTTAGAAATAGCTGATTGCGTTTCATCATCAAGTTGCCAGTTATAAAAATGGAACGTTTTACCATTATCTAACTCCACCTTAAAAATGTTGAAAAGAAAAAACGAACTAAATGATACGCAACTAATTTCCTCGCTATTGATATAACGCTTTGTGCATAAACGCGTATAACAAATGCCTGCTTTATAACAATGTAAAAAACGAAGATGAAGAATATTAAAAGTAGTAATAATCAGTAGAGCTGGCATTACAGTGAGAAAAACAATTTTTAGGTTCACAGAAAATATAATATGAATTAAAAATATTAAGCTGAATGCTAAAACGCATTTTGTAAATTGTAGCCACCAGTTTGGTGCTAATTTAATAGATTTCATGATTGTTACGTCTTATATAGAATTAATAGCAAACGTCTCTGCTGCGGAGACTTCCTTATCTGACTTTAGAGCTCTAGTCTAAAAGTGCTAGTATTCTACATTACGTATATAGATGCATCAATAGAAGTTCTTAAAATTCATGCAGTTACATTTACTTTACAATTAACCTCTTATAAACCAACCAATTAAGTAATTGAGGTAAATAAATTGCTTTCTAGTACCTTTTTATTAATTAGTAACATAGGACTAATTAATAATAAAAAGTAGTTATAAACAACTAAAAAAATAAAACCAAATTATAGGTAATAAAAAACCCGCAACATGTGCTAACACCGATCAGTTAAGGTATTTTTGATCGGTTGACCGATCTTTTGGTTGCTTCACAATACCCTTATCATCTTTTGATTATGAGGGTATTTTTATGCTTAGTCATTGGTTACTTGATA
>NZ_JADYXI010000033.1:0-26396 GCF_015864375.1 Pseudoalteromonas sp. SWYJZ19 | reverse complement strand
TGGTGACAATAGCGTTTTGGACCCACCTGATTCCATGCCGAACTCAGTAGTGAAACGAAACAGCGCCGATGATAGTGTAGCATTTGCTATGTGAAAGTAGGACATTACCAGGCTTCAAATTAAAGAAACCCGTTACAGCAATGTGACGGGTTTTTTGCTATCTGGGATTTAGTAAATAGCCAAAAGCTCATGCCGAACTCAGTAGTGAAACCAAAGCTTCGACCGATGATAGTGTAGCATTTCACTGTGGCTCTCCACCGCTGTGGGCACTACGACATCACCAGGCTTCAAATTGTAGAGAGCCCGAATCTAACGATTCGGGCTTTTTTACGTCTGCAGAAAAGTAAATGCGCGTAATTAATGCACACTCACATCAACACCTATCACGTAGGGCGGGCGAGTGCAGCGACTCCCGACGTTAAAATCACAACAAAAACCCTCGATACCCCATTCGGCCAATAAAGTAGCATTTACTACGTGACTCTCCACCGCTGTGGGTATCGTGACATTACGCAGGCTTCACATTGTAAAGAGCCTTGCTTTAACTATTCAGTAGCCTATTAGACATTCCCATTAGGTATATAGCCTTATTTACAGACACTAGTAAGCAATTAATTGGGGGGCACTATTGTGCGCTAAGTTTACCTAAGTGATTTACCGCATTACATCTGTAACTAACTGTAGTTTTAGCGCGTGCAGAATAAATACACATACCTGATAATTATACTAATCGGCAATAATACCTAATCAATTTGGTGGATTGAACTTGACGTTAATTGCGTTAGAAATTTCTGATATACGATTGCATGGATACAGAAGGTTGAGCAACTTAGGAGTAATAGGCGAGAACAACGAAATAAAGAAATTTTTGACCTCAAATAGATCATTTAACTAGGGAGATTGGCGTAAAATTTATTTTATTTTTATATTCTCTTGGTTCTAACTAACCACCTATATACGCCAATAAAGAACAATGCAGCAGGTCCAAAGCCACTCAGCACCCAAATGACTTTTAAAATGTTACCGCCAATGCTGCCGTCATGTAGAGGGTGTATCCAGTTTTTTATTTTACTAGCCGTACTTTGCTTATCTATATTAAACACGCTCTCTAACTTTCCTGTAAGTGCATTAACCTCTATATAGCTATGTGGAAAGCGATACGAAGGATCGTTTACAGTTTGAAATCTTAATCTGTAAATAGCATTTAAGTTTGATGCTGTTTCAACCCAAGCTAAACGCGTATTCGGTAATGCTTTTTCAGCTATTAATACCGCTTGTGATAAAGGAATATTGGTTTGTTTGCTCGGTTGAATTTGTGTTTTTGGTGGGGAGTTTATATCGCTAACTAGAGCGGTTAATATAGGATCTGTTTGTTTTGGAATAGCGAGCATAACACCTGTAACAGTTAAAGCTAGTAGCGGTATGCAGAAGGTTAAACCAATTAGTTTATGCCAGTCGTATAGCAAACCTATTTTAGAGCTACGAGATTTAAATTTTAGTGCCTTTACCCACTGCCCAGGCTTTGGAAACCAAGCAAAGAATCCAGAGATAAGAAGAACTATTGAGGCTATGCCTATATAGCCAACAACGAGAGTGCCCGTTGCTCCTGTTAGTAATGAAAAATGTAAGTTGTACATCCAAGTTACTAAGTATTTTCCCCAATAGTTTTTACGTATTACTTTATCACTACTGCTAGATAGCCATACCATTAAGGGGGCAAAGCCTTGCTCTTTTGTTTCTATTGGATTGTAGTATCGCGCGGGAATTACTGAGTTTATACCTGTGTTTTCTAATCGCCATGGCCCTTGCTTTGAAGGGAAATTGGCTCTTAGCGTATTATATGCTTGATCCCAATTAGGCGTTTTTATGTTTGTAATAGCGTCATTTGCTGGATTTAGCAGTAAGTCTATTTGTGGGTAATAAACTAATACGGAGCCAGAAAGGCTAATAATAGCAAGTAAAACACCTATCGATAGACCTAAGTATAAATGTAACCGCCTGAATATTTTTCGCCATGAAAGCTTTAGTGTCATTAATTAAATAGCCGTAATGAGTAATGCAGGTTTATTGGGCATTAAAGAATGATTAATTACGCGGTATATTATATGGTTTTTTGATATGAGTTGTGCGGCATTTTGTCGCACTTATTAAATTAGGTATTTAGAAAGTAAAACGCCAGCCCTTGGCTGGCGTTAAAATACAAACTTGAAGCTTATTTAAGCTTTAGGTCCTGCATTTTTTATATCGTCTGATACGTCATACTTAGCAAAGTTTTCAGTGAAGTCTGCGGCAAGTTTTGCTGCATATTCATTGTACTTAGCTTTATCTTCCCACGTATTAATAGGATTAAGTAAGTTAGTATCTACACCTGGAACTGCTACCGGTACATCTAGGTTTAAAACATCAATGTGCTGAGTTTCAACACCCGCTAATTTACCAGATACGATTGCATCAATTACTGCACGAGTAGTTGGGATATCAAAACGTTTACCTGTGCCGTAAGGGCCGCCAGTCCAACCTGTATTCACAAGGTACACCTTAGCGCCAAACTCGCGTACACGCTTCATAAGAAGCTCAGCGTAAACACCAGCAGGGCGTGGGAAGAATGGTGCGCCAAAACATGTCGAAAATGTTGATTCAATATCGCTAGTTGAACCAATCTCAGTAGAACCAACTTTTGCTGTGTATCCACTTAAAAAGTGAAAAGCAGCAGCTTCTTCGCTAAGTATAGAAACCGGTGGTAATACACCGCTTACATCACAAGTTAAAAATACAACAGCCTTAGGTTCGCCTGCGCGGTTTTCTACTTTACGTTTTTCAACGTGTTCAAGTGGATATGCTGCACGGCTATTTTGAGTAAGGCTAGTATCGTTAAAATCTGGAACGCCTTTTTCATCTAACACTACATTTTCTAAAATAGTGCCAAAGCGAATAGCATTCCAAATTACAGGTTCATTCTTTTGTGACAGGTCGATACATTTAGCATAACAACCGCCTTCAATATTAAACACGCTTCCAGGTGCCCAGCCGTGCTCGTCATCACCAATTAAAAAGCGAGTAGGATCTGCTGAAAGAGTTGTTTTGCCCGTACCAGATAAACCGAAGAATAATGCTGTATCGCCTGCTTCACCAACGTTAGCAGAACAATGCATTGGTAATACACCTTTTGCTGGTAGTAGGAAGTTTTGTACAGAAAACATCGATTTTTTCATTTCACCGGCGTAACGCATACCTGCTAGTAATACTTTACGCTGTGCAAAGTTAATAATAACGGTGCCATCGCTATTTGTGCCATCACGTTCTGGCTCACATACAAACGAAGGAACGTTCATTACTTGCCATTGTGGTAAGTTTGAAGCGTTATAGTTCTGCGGTTCGATAAACATGTTTTTGGCAAAAATATGGTGCCACGCTGTTTCTGTAGTTACAACTACAGGTAGATAATGCTCAGGGTCTGCGCCAACTTCTAGGTGAGAGGTGAAGTGGTCATTACTTTGAACATGTGATTCTACGCGAGCCCATAATGCGTCAAATTTGTCTGCATCAAATGGACGATTAACGTTGCCCCATTGAATATCATTTTGAGTTGTTGCTTCTTGTACAATAAAACGATCTTTTGGTGAACGACCAGTTCGTTTTCCTGTAATTGCAACAAAAGCACCATTTGCGGCTAAAGTACCTTCGCCACGGCGGATCGCATGCTCGACAAGTTCAGCTGCGGTTAAATCGACAAAACGTGTAGCGCCTGTAGTCATGTTTATACCTAACTATGTGTGAGAGTTTGAACGGATAGCTCTGGGGTTATCAGTGCCCTTAAACTGAAATTATAGTAACAGAAGGTTTTAAGATATTCGAGCCCGTAAAGCCTCTAAAAACACATATATTTAAGAAAAAACATGAATAATTTCAATGATACCGGTGTCATGAAATTAGCAGAAAAGATGACACCGGTATCATCTTTTTATAATATAAAACCGCATATTTTGCGGCTTTAATTACTATATATAGATGAAGCTGAACATTTAGTTGAAAATGCTTTTTATATCTTGTTCGTTAAAAACATACTCTTTTAAACAGTAATGACAGTTAATATTAACAGACCCTTTCTCAGCTACGTCTTTAAGTAGTTCTTCTTGTCCAATATTAACAAGCGCAGTAATTGTTTTATCACGACTACAACCACATTTGAATTTAATCGCTTGAGGTTCAAATACGCGAGGATTATCTTCGTGATAAAGGCGTGTAAGGACAGTATTAGCATCAAGGTATAATAGTTCTTCATCTTTAATTGTATTACTTAATGCTTCTAGGTGTGCAAAGTCTTCAATTGATTTTTGTTTATCAACTGGGAGTACTTGTAAAAATAGACCACATGCTTTTGCGCTACCTTCTGTTGTGTCGGTTGCAAACCAAAGGCGTGTTTTTAATTGCTCTGACTGCTCAAAGTAACTTTCGATACATTCACTCAGAGTATCATGCTCTAGCGGAACTATACCTTGGTAACGTTCACCCTTACTTGGTGTAATAGTGATCACCATATAGCCCTGACCAATAAGCTCTTTTACAGTTGTGCCCGTAATTTCGCTTTGCAGGCGTGCAATACCACGCATGTTTTGTTTATCATCACCATTTATAACTGCATATTTAACTGGTCCATCACCTTGAAGCTGTACTGCAATTTCACCTTCAAACTTTAAAGTGGCGGTTAATAAACAGGTTGCAACAAGTAACTCACCTAGTAATGCTTTAACAGGGTCTGGGTAATTATGGTCGGCAATCATTTCATTATAAGCATTCTCGATTTGTACGAGTTCGCCACGAACATCTAGTTCGTTGAATAAATAACGGTGAAGTAAATCTTGTTGCATGAGCGGCTATACCTAACTTGATTTCATTTTTAAAAGTTCGCGTCGTTGCTTTTTATCCGGTTTTTTATCCGGATGAGGAGCAAAAAAGCTGTTATTTTTGCGTGCGATGCTGTTTTCTTCGCGTTTAGCAATACTTGCATCAGATTCTTGATACATGGTCTGTGCAATGGGGGCGCTTTGACGTTTTTCAAGCACTGAGAGTATAGTTATCAGCTTTTCATCTACGCCCTGAGCCAGTTTTACTTTTGCGCCAACGTCTACTATTTTACTCGCTTTTGTACGTTGCCCATTATAATGTACTTTGCCGCCTTGCACCATTTCGCGTGCAACTGCACGAGTTTTATAAAATCGCGCAGCCCATAACCATTTATCTAATCGAACTTTTAACCCATCTACAGGGTCTGAGCTGGTATTAGCATTACTTTTTTTACTCATAAGGCATTTCCCCACGTTTTTATAGCTTAAAATTTATCATGAAATCATCGTAGGATGAAGGTATTACAACGGCAGTTTACTTTTTGTACTGTTATGTAAAGTTAATTTAATCTGTTTACAAAGTTTAATATTAGTGTGCTTGTTGAAAGAAAAATGAAAGGGTACTATGGGTACGCGCTAACGCAGTAAATTAAAATAAGAACACTATTTATGGAACAGCAAATCCAACAACTAAAACAATTTTTAACTCGTTTACCGCATGCTAAGTTAAGTGCATTAGTGACACTGTTAGTTGTTGTTTATCTTGCATTTTTATTATCAAAACTTGTTTGGCTTTTGTGGCCAAAACCACCAGTAACTCTACTTACCCCTACTCATTATGCTAACCAGTCATCTGGTGCGAGTAACAACTCAGCGCAGCATATTATTGAGCAATTTTTATTTGGTAAAAAAACTGTAACAAACAACAATAATACTGCAAAGCAATCGCAGGTAATAAATAATGCGCCAGAAACGCGCTTAAGTATCAATTTAACCGGTATCGTAGCGGTTAATAACGATGACAAAGCAGGTATCGCAATTATTGAATCACAAGGTAAGCAAGTAAGCTATCTTGTTGATGAAGTAGTATCGGGTACGCGTGCTGAAGTTGCACAAATATTGCCGGATCGTATTATTTTGAGTGTTAATGGACGCTTTGAAACATTAATGCTTGATGGACTCGATTTCAGTAAGAAGGTGTCTATGCCAGTACTCGCTGCGCGTGATGATTCTGAAATGGGTCCGCAAAAATTAGAACCAAGTGATCTACAAATAGATGCCACTGCAGATCCGGACGTTAAAGAAGCAATTATAGAAACACGTGAAGAGTTACTCGAAGAGCCGGGCAAGCTATTTGACTATATACGTGTTTCACAAGCCATGAATGATGGTGAGCTAATTGGATATCGCTTAAGTCCAGGTAAAGAGCCTGAGCTGTTTAAGCAAATGGGTTTAAAAAATAACGATTTAGCCATTTCTATAAATGGCTATCAATTAACAGATTTAAAACAGGCTATGTCAGCTATTAATGAGCTGCGTAATAGTACAGATGCCAATATCACTATAGAACGTGATGGTGAACAAATTGATGTGCAATTTAGTCTGCAATAATTTAGCTTTGGAGTTTTAATACGATGGTTCAGGTGCTACACCTCAAAAAAATTAAAAAAGGGTTAGCTAAGTACGCAGCACTTTTTTTGGCGGCAAGTATTTCTTTGTCTGTTTCTGCTGTTGAATATGCTGCTAACTTTAAAGGAACTGATATCAACGAGTTCATTAATATTGTTGGTAAAAACCTTAATAAAACAGTCATTATTGACCCTAACGTGCGCGGAAAGGTAAATGTTCGCAGTTATGAGTTAATGGACGAAGCACTTTATTATCAGTTCTTCTTAAATGTATTGGAAGTTTATGGCTACTCAGCTGTTGAAATGGACAATGGCATAATTAAGGTAGAAAAAAGTTCAGACGCTAAAAAATCAAATGTGCCACTTATTGACGAAGGTAGTGAAGCTAGCGGCGACATGATGATTACGCGTGTTGTACGTGTTAAAAATGTAAGTGTGCAGGAGCTTGGTCCTCTAGTTCGTCAATTTAGCGATCAAAAAGATGGTGGCCACGTTGCTAACTTTAATGCGGCTAACGTAATGATGCTAACAGGTCATGCTGCATCGGTTAATCGCTTAGTTGAGATTATTCGCTCTGTTGATCAAGCGGGTGACAAGCGTGTAGACATCGTTAAGCTAAAATATGCGACGGCAGATGATGTTGTCTCTGTGGTAGACAATATTTATAAAGACAGCGGTAAAGGCAGTGTGCCTGAATTTTTAATTCCAAAAGTTGTGGCTGATGGCCGAACTAATAGCGTTATTGTAAGTGGTGAAGGTCAAGCACGTACACGTGCTATTGAGCTTATTAAGCGCTTAGATGGTGAGCTAGAAAGCCAAGGTAACACCAAGGTGTTTTACTTAAATTATGCTAAAGCTGAAGATTTGGTCAAAGTATTGCAGGGTGTTAGTAAGTCACTTGTTGAAGATGCACAAGGCGGTACTACTAAAACTCGTAGCAGAAGCAATAATGAAAGCAGTATAGAGTCTCATCCTGACTCAAACTCATTAATTATTACCGCACAGCCAGACACAATGCGATCATTAGAATCAGTAATTGAACGCCTTGATATTCGCCGTGCCCAAGTACTGGTTGAAGCGATTATTATTGAAGTAATGGAAGGCGACGGGGTTAACTTAGGGCTGCAGTGGATTTCTGAGCAGGGCGGTATGTTGCAGTTTAACAACGGCACTACGGTTCCCGTTGGTTCATTAGCTGTTGCTGCAGAGCAAGCACAAGATACAACTGTAACTAAAACTATCATTGGTACAGAAACTGGAACCGTTACCAGTTATGACGAAACGACTGAGGGTGACTATGATGCGCTTGCTTCATTGCTAAGTGGCATTAATGGTTTAGCGCTGGGCGTTGTTAAAAATGATTGGGGCGCAATTATTCAGGCTGTTGCCACTGATACAAATTCAAATATTTTGGCTACCCCTTCTATTACTACAATGGATAACGAAGAAGCCTCTATTTTAGTCGGTCAAGAAGTGCCTATTATTACAGGCTCACAAACAGGCAGTAACAATGCTAACCCATTTCAAACAGTTGAGCGTCAAGAAGTAGGTATTAAGCTGGTAGTTACGCCACAGATTAACGATGGCTCTGCAGTACAGCTTACGATTGAGCAAGAAGTATCGAGCGTAAGTGGTGCAACTGCGGTTGATATTTCAGTAAATAAGCGTTCAATTAAAACAACAGTTATGGCCGATGATGGCGGTATGGTTGTACTTGGCGGCTTAATTGACGAAGACGTACAAGAAAGTGTTTCTAAGGTGCCCTTATTAGGCGATATCCCTATTTTAGGCCACTTGTTTAGATCAACGAATACAACGCGCCGTAAGCGTAATCTTATTGTGTTTATTCGCCCAACCATTATTCGTGATGGTGTAAGCATGAATAAGTTAAGCTTTAATAAATATAACTTTATTCGTGGTGAGCAGTTTAAACAAAAAGAAGACGGTATTGAGTTAATGCCAATGACTGATACGCCTATTTTACCTGAGTGGAATGACGAATTAGTACTTCCCCCTACGTATGAAGAGTCTCTGCGTAAACAAAATGCACAAGAGCGTAAAGATGACTAATGCGATTCAAGAGATAAACCAAGATGTGGTTCATCCTAAAACGCATAATCAGGATGAGCTATTAACGAGTGATGTGTTAGTTGAGTTACCAGCAAAGCGTTTGCCGTTTTCCTATGCAAGACGTGCAGGTGTGTTACTTGGCAAAAACAAAGATCACCGCATAGTTTACTACCGTGGTGAGCTAGATGTGGAAGTACTATTAGAAGTACGCCGTATCGCAGGCCATGGTTTTACACTTGAGCAATTGGCTGATGATAAATTTGAGCTATTGCTTGAAGCGTCATACCAACGTGATAGCTCTGAAACACAACAAATGATGGAAGATATTGGCAACGAGGTTGATTTATTCTCACTTGCTGATGAACTTCCGCAAACTGAAGATTTACTGGCTGGTGACGATGATGCGCCAATAATCAAGCTTATTAACGCCATGCTAAGTGAAGCGATTAAAGAAGGGGCTTCTGATATTCATATCGAAACCTTCGAGCAAGAGCTTGTTATTCGCTTTAGGGTCGATGGCGTGCTTAAAGAAGTACTTAAGCCTAATCGTAAACTTGCATCGTTACTTGTGTCTCGTATTAAAGTAATGGCTAAGCTTGATATAGCCGAAAAACGCATTCCACAAGATGGCCGTATTAGCTTACGTATTGCCGGGCGTGCAGTTGATGTGCGTGTGTCTACAATGCCATCGAGCTTTGGTGAGCGTGTAGTACTACGTTTACTTGATAAAAACAACGCGCGTTTAAACCTTGAAGATTTAGGTATGACCGCAGATAACCGTGCATTGTTTTCAGATTTAATTAGTAAACCCCACGGCATTATTTTAGTAACAGGGCCAACGGGCTCTGGTAAAAGTACCACTCTATACGCTGGTATGAGCCAAATTAACTCACGCGATCGCAATATTCTTACCGTTGAAGATCCGATAGAGTACGAAATTCCAGGCATTGGGCAAACACAAGTTAATGCAAAAGTTGATATGACATTTGCACGTGGTTTACGTGCAATATTACGCCAAGATCCTGATGTGGTAATGGTGGGTGAAATACGCGACCTTGAAACTGCGCAAATTGGTGTTCAAGCGTCACTTACCGGCCACCTTGTTATGTCTACTCTGCATACTAATACCGCATCGGGTGCAATTACACGTATGGAAGATATGGGTGTTGAACCATTCTTACTTTCATCGTCGTTACTCGGTGTGTTGTCGCAACGGCTAGTACGTACATTGTGTAATACCTGCAAAGAAGGTCACACGGCTGATGAGCATGAATGCCAGCTGTTAGGGGTTCCTTTTGAAAGCCAACCGACAATTTATCGAGCAGTAGGGTGTGAAGAGTGTAACTTTAATGGCTATCGTGGTCGTACGGGTATTCACGAGTTACTTGTAGTTGATGAAACAATACGCGAAATGATTCACAACGGTAAAGGCGAGCAAAGCGTAGAGAAATACATTCGTAAGCGCAGCCCAAGTATTCGCCAAGATGGTTGTAGCCGTGTACTTGTAGGTAAAACAACACTTGAAGAAGTATTGCGTGTTACCCGTGAGGAAGGTTAACTATGGCGGCGTTTGAATACCGTGCCTTGGATGGCCGAGGTAAAGAAAAAAAAGGCATTTTAGAAGCCGATACAGCTAAACAAATTCGCCAAACTTTACGTGATCAAAAACTTACGCCGCTTGAAGTTGTCCCTGCGGCGCAAAGTGATAAACAAGTCAAAGGCGAAAAAGCCCCTTTACTCGGTGGCTTTTTTAAGCCGACAATTTCAACCTCAGACTTAGCATTAATTACAAGGCAATTAGCAACACTTATTCAATCGGCACTTCCTGTTGAAGGCGCTGTTATGGCGGTTGCTGAGCAATGCGAAAAGCCGCGTTTAAAGCGGATGCTTATGTCGGTACGCTCAAAAGTGGTTGAAGGTTACACACTTGCCGATGGTCTTAGTGAGTTTCCTCATGTTTTTGACGACTTATATCGTGCAATGGTAGCTGCAGGCGAAAAGTCGGGTCACCTTGACCAAGTACTTAATCGTTTAGCCGACTATACCGAGCAGCGCCAACATATGCGTAGCCAAATAACTCAGGCTATGGTTTACCCTATTATTTTAGTGGTATTTGCAATCGGTATTGTGTCGGTATTGCTTGGTACTGTAGTACCAAAAATATTAAAAACGTTTGAAAAAACAAAACAAGTACTTCCTTGGACAACCGAATGGGTTATGGCAGGCAGCCATTTTGTGCAAAATTATTGGTTTATTAGTTTAATAGCTATTACAGCTATAGCCATTGGTATTAAGCATGCACTTAAGCAGCCTAAAATACGCTTTTGGTGGGATGACCGAGTGCTACATATGCCTGGTATAGGTAAAGTGGCTCGTGGTATTAACACCGCACGTTTTGCGCGTACTTTAAGTATTTTATCGTCAAGCTCGGTACCATTGCTCGAGGGGATGCGTATCTCGGGCGGTGTATTAATTAACGAAAAAATTAAAAAAGCGGTTGCAGATGCATCCGATAGAGTGAGTGAAGGTGCAAGCTTAAGGGCCGCACTTCAGCAAACTAAGTTGTTTCCACCAATGATGCTGCATATGATAGCAAGTGGTGAAAAATCAGGTGAACTAGAGCAAATGTTAGAGCGTGCTGCAAATAACCAAGATCGCGAATTTGAGAGCATGGTTAATGTATCGCTTAAACTACTAGAGCCTGCGATGATCGCCTCAATGGCGGTTATTGTATTATTTATAGTAATGGCAATATTGCAGCCAATAATGGCGATGAATAAAGCTGTTGGACTTTAAGTTAGAATAAATTTTTAAATATATTAATGGTTTTACCTAAACCATTTTTACTTAATGTTTTTAGAATAATGAGGTAATTACGTGAATAAACAATCAGGTTTTTCTTTACTAGAAGTGATGGTGGTACTGGTTATCATCGGGATGATTATGTCAATTGTTGCACCTAACATTATGGGTCAGCAAGAAGAGGCTGCTATCGATAAAGCGCATCTAGATATTCAGCAATTAGAAGATGCAATGAGCTTATACAAGCTTAAAAATAAGAGCTACCCAAGCACAGAGCAAGGTCTTGAAGCGCTAGTTACTCAAACAAGCATTGAACCGGTTCCAAAACGTTTCCCTGACGGTGGTTTTATTAATGAATTACCAGAAGATCCATGGGGTAATCTATATCAGCTAATTAGCCCAGGTGAAATTGGCAAGTTTGATATTTTTTCTATGGGCCCAGATGGTGAAGTAGGTACTGATGATGATATCGGTAACTGGGACGAAGAAAAACAATAATGCTTAAGTACACTGCTTTGTATGAACATGTTAATGCTAGAGGCTTGCTATGAAAGCAAGCCTTAAGCAGCGCCATGCAAAAAGTAGAGGCTTTAGTTTAATAGAAATTTTAGTGGTATTAGTGATCATCGCTTTTGCTACAAAAATGGTGGTATATAGCTTAGAAGGCGGTGCTGAGGAAGAGTTAGATACTCAAGCATTAAGGCTGCATACCACCATTAACATGGCATCGGAATTTGCCATTTTAAACCAAGTTGAATTGGGCTTATTAGTAGAAGAAAATACGTTAGAGTATTTAGTTTTCGATGGTGAAAAGTGGATTACCTTTGACCGTGAAGATCTTTTTAAACCAATAGAGTTAGATGAAAGATTAAAGCTCACGCTTAACTTAGAAGATTTAGCGTGGGCGCAAGATAACCTCTTAGAGCAATCTAACTGGCGCGAACTTATGAGTGGCGGCGATGAGGACAGTTTACTTGAGCTTAAAAAGTTAAAAATCCCACAAGTGCTTATTTTGTCATCAGGTGAGGTAAGCGCGTTTCAACTTATATTAGAGTTAAAAGAGCAAAGCGAACCTGTGTATTACATTGAAGGTGAATTTACTGCACCAGTAAACTTTCGCCGAGAACCAGAATAATGAAGCGCACTAAAGGGTTTACCTTATTAGAGGTATTAGTGGCATTAAGTATTTGTGCCATGGCGGGTATAGCTGCAATGCAAGCAACAAGCGAGCACATACACCACTTAACGACTATTGAAGAGCAAACCTATGCATCTTGGGTCGCCGAAAACGTTATTATTGAACAGCGTACTAAAGGCGAACAATGGCAAGGTAAAAATAACCTTAAAGGCAGCGAAGTAATGGGCGGTGTTGAATGGTTTTGGCAGCAAGAAGTAACAGCCACTGCTGACAAAAGCTTTGTTAAGTTAACCATAAATGTTTTTACGGATGAAAAATATGAGCATTCGGCATATGAGTTATCAACGTATCTAAATAAAGGCAAAAAGTAAGTGAAGCAGCGCGGGTTTACATTACTTGAAGTTATGGTAGCACTGGGTATTTTAGCTTTTGTTATTATTGCTACTCATCAAATACTCGAGACGACAACAAGAGCAAAAGATGCCTCCGATGAAAAAATTGCTGAGTTAAATGGGTTGCAAACAACATTTAGGTTAATGGATCAAGATTTTAGCCAAATGACTAAACGTGCAGTACGAAACGAATCTGGTGATGTTCAAGAACAATATTTACTTGCTGGTCGTTACGTTTTAGAAAGCCAATACGATGGTATTGCGTTTGTACGAGATGGCTGGATAAATCCAATTAATTTATTGCCACGTTCAGAACTACAAGCCGTTGGTTATAGAGTGATAGACGATAACCTTGAGCGTGTTTATCGGGTTTATGTTGATCAGCTTGATAATATGGAACCGCGAGTTCAACGTGTACTAGAAAATGTTGAAGAGCTTAAGTTTGAGTTTTTGGATGATAAAAACGAATGGCAAGAACAGTGGGAAATTAAAGCTCTCCCTAAAGCGGTTGCTGTTACTTTGCAACAAATAGAAGCAGAGCCAATTCGTCGTGTATTTTTAGTTCCTGGGCAAGGCAAAGTTGTTGCTACACAAAGTACGGATGTGAATAATGGTTAAGCAGCAATCATCGCGCGGCGCAGCACTTGTTATTGTTTTGTTTATTGTGGCATTAGCGGCTATTTTAGCAGTAGAAATGAGTGCTAATTTAATGGTTCAAGTGCAAAAAAGTACTAATTTGCAAGGTCACCAGCAAGCTAAATGGTATGCCTATGGTGCAGAAGAGCTTGCTATTAAAGGGCTAATACAAAGTAAAAAAGATGATGCTGATAAAACAACACTTGATCAAGTTTGGGCAACTCAAGGTGATGCTTCATACCCTGTTGATAACGGCACGTTAAGTGGCAAAATTACTGATTTACAAGCATGTTTAAATTTAAATGCTTTAGCCATAGCGCCAGAAGAAAATAGCGCAAGTAAAACAAACCCTGCACACAAAGCGCTCTTTGCATTACTTGAAAACATTGAAGATTTACCTGCTGACGAATCAGAAGAGACGATGGCAGATAGTGTATTTGATTGGCTTGATGAGAACAGTATTACATATCGCTCAGGCGCAGAAGAAGACGAGTACTTATCACGAGATTTTCCGTATATGACAGCCAATAGTTTATTTGCATCAACATCGGAATTACGCTTGGTTAAGGGCTTCAACCCATTAGTGATGGAAAAAGTACTGCCATATGTATGTGTAATACCAGGCAGTACGCTTTTATCTATTAACGTAAATACATTAATCCCAGAGCAAGCACTTATACTCAGTGCCTTAATAGAAAGCTTGAGCTTATCTGGTGCAGAGGCTGTGATAGGTGCAAGACCGCAAACTGGCTTTGACACCATTGATGAATTTTTTGAACAGGTGAAGCAACAAGGCGGTACTAATACCGACTCAGTCAAAAGTTTATTTAGTATTAAAAGCGAATATTTTAAATTACAAACGCAGGCAAATTTTGTCGACCTGCGTTTTTCGATGACCACATTACTGCACGCTAAAGACGGTGACGTAACGATACTGGCGCGAAAATTTGGAGGCGTACAGTGACAGAAATACTGTTGATCCGCACGGGTCAAACCGAGCAAGAATTGCTTAATTGGTTAATTTACTCACCACAAGAACAAGAAATAATAGCCAGTGGCGAGTTACCAAATGCAGAGCATTTAAGTGAGCTAAGCGAAAAAGCACTTACCCGAGAAGTGGTCGTGTTGTTACCCAGTGATCAAGTGCAATTAAAAACGGTCGCTTTGCCAACAAAATGGAATCGCAAGCTTGAGCAAGCATTGCCATACATGCTTGAAGAAGACATAGCATGTGACGTAGATGAACTGTTTATAGCAGTAGCGCAGCCGACAATGCTTGGTGAGCAACATGCAATTCGTGTAGCAATGACAGACCGTGAATGGTTTGAACAATGGCTCGCATTATTTGTAGAGCATAATCTATCAGTATACAGAATATTACCCGATGCTTTGTTGTTACCGCTTGCAGATGATGGCGCAGTTACCGCTATCGAGCTCAATAACCAATGGTTATTTAAGCAGGGGCAATGGCATATAGGTGCGGTTGAATCTAGTTGGTTAAATGGCTACTTAACAGCCATGGGTAATCCTGATATTAAGCATTTTAGCCCAGCTAGTCAGTTTCCAGAAAGCGTTAACTTACAAGCGCAAACGAGTGAGTACGACTTACCTCTAGCATTATTTGCAAAGCAGTTAGATAGCGTTAACTTTAACTTACGCCAAGGTATGTATCAGCTTAAAAAACAAAGCGCTTTATGGTGGGGTTACTGGAAAGGCGCCGCAATTATAGCAAGTGTTGCATTGGTTTCTACTATTACAATAAAAGCTATTGAGTTACACCAACTTAATACACAAGTAGAAGTAGCTAAAGCTCAAGTAGTCGACAGATACCAAAAAGCATTCCCAGGAACTAAAGTTCGCCCCAATCTAATTAAAAGCCAAATTAAAGGCGCGTTAGATAAAGTGCAAGGCTCAAGTGAGTCGGGCTTTTTAGACTTAACGACTAATTTGGTTGATGTATTTTCGCAAGTTAGCGAATTTACACCTGAAACACTTCGTTATGACAAACGTCGCAATGAGCTGCGCATTCGTGCACGTGCTAAAGACTTCCAAACCTTTGGTAAAGTAAAAATCATACTTGAAAAACAAGGTTTAACTGTTGAGCAAGGGTCTTTAAATAACGACGGTGATTATGTCGTTGGTGAAATTAAACTGCGAGGTGCAGTATGAAAAAGCAGTTAATGCAACAGTGGCGCTCGCTTAAAGAGCAAGAACAACAATTGGTAATGGTCGCTGGTGGCGTGTTTATTATTTTTGTTTTAGTAATGGGAATATTTCGACCATTAAATAATGCGATAGAAAAGGCACAGCAATCTCAAATTAAACAACAAGAGCTATTAGCTTGGGTTGATGACAGTATTGTTAAACTAAAGGCTGCGGGTAACACCAGTGTTGCTAGCAATGCAAACTTAAGCCAAATTGTTAATTCTACACGTGGGCGCCATCAAATAAGTATTAGTAAAATGCAGCCAAGTAGTGATTCGCTACGTTTGACGCTCGACTCTGTAGAATTTAATCAGTTAATAGAGTGGTTAGATGAGCTAGTGAATCAACACGGCTTAAAAATTGAAAACTTAGATTTGAGCCGCGATGATAAATCAGGCTATGTGCGTGTAAGCCGTTTAGTATTAGAGAATTAATTAATGAAAAAAATAATAACGTTATCGGCTGTCTTTTTAATTAGTTTTATTGTGTTTTGTATTATTAAATTACCAGCACATATTGCACTAGATATAGCAAAACCGTACTTTCCAAAGCAATTAGAAGTAGGGCAAACTGTAGGCACTGTTTGGCAAGGTCAAATGATGCAAGTTCGTTTTGATGGTGAACAGTTAAATAATGTGCGCTGGGACATTGCTGGCTGGAAGTTATTTACAGGCAAGCTAAATGCGAATGTGAAGTTTGGTAATGCACGAGAGCGTAGTGATATCTCGGGTTATGCTGATGTAAGTTATGGGCTTTTTAATCAAGAAGTTAAAGTGACTGACGGCCTAGTGCGCTCAACAGTAGAGCGTGCAATGCAGCGCGTGCAGCTTCCCCTACCTGTAACCGCTAAAGGGCGTGTAATTTTAGAACTTGATGAATACAGCTCAGGTGCACCTTATTGTGATTCACTAAAAGGTGAAATAGCGAGCCCTAATATTGACGTGCAAGGCTTAAATGGGTGGTTTAATATTGGCCCTCTGGCTGGTAAGTTAAGCTGTAAGTCGGGCGATATTGCTATATTAATTGACCGAGATAATACGCTTGGCCTTGAGGCAGATGCTACACTTAAAGCTAATTTCGACTTTAGTGTGGCAGGTTATGTAAAACCAGATGCTAGCTTACCTAAAGATGTACATGATGCGGTTAAATTTTTAGGCCGACCAGATAGCCAAGGTCGTTACCCGCTCAACTTTTAATGTTTGAATATAAAGAGTTTTAATGCAAATACCCCAATTTACTGAGCTGCACGCAAAGCAGCTCAGCATATTTTTAAATACCCAATCTCAAGCAATGACCCTTCAACAAAGCCAAGGCTATTTATTTGGCGTTATTTGTTCGCCCAATCCATTAGATGTGCATGAGTGGCTTGAGCAGATATTGCCAAATACAGCTAATGATTTAGATGAAGAAGTACTTTTCTTGTTTATGGCGCTATATCATAAAATTAGTGAGCAAGTATTTGAAACAGGATACAAATTACCTAACACATTTGATGCTGAGTTTTGTAAGTCATGGAGTAAAGGTTTCTTAGTTGCAACCAAAGCTTACGCAGAGCCTTTGTTAAATGCACCGCAATTAGACACTGACTTTAAACAAGCATTAGAAAGTGCGTTAAGTACATTAAGCTTTTTTGCACTCGACCAGCTAGCAATAGCTCAGATTGCCAAACAAAATAACATGACTATAGAAGCCTTGTGTCAGTACCAATATGAATCAATGGGTGACTTTGCATTAGGGTTTGCTGAACTAATTGAAGTGGTCGCAATTAATAGCGGTTTGATAACCGACGAGAGTTGGGAAGAGTAATTATTAATACCTGGCGCTTAGTTTAATCTAAGTGCCTAGCTCTAATATAATATCCGTGCAGCCTTGTTTGCACTTTACTACGCCTTTACCTGGTTCACTGGTGGCTAAATTAAGTGTTAACACCCCATTACACTTCTCACACTTTAACGTTTTGCCTTGTGCTAATTGCTTGAGCATATTGCGTTGTTTATGAAATGAGTCGCTTGCTTTTTTATTTAATCCTGAAAAATCCACTACTTTGCTCGCTTTTGCTCTAATGCTTCAGTCACTATTTTACATACTGTATTTAAACGATCGCCATAAAAATAAAGGTTTAAGTCACGTTCACGACAATAGCGTAGGTGAAATAACTGAACAGAGTCATCTGTTGTAAACGTTTTTTCTACGTACTCACCCTCAGATTCAGACAATTTAAGTTGAGTGCTGATTCTATTTTTAGCCATATTTGCAGCAGGGCTTCTGTTAACCTTACTTGCATCACTTAAAAAACCAATGCCTTCGCCTAATAACCTTTCGCGAGGTTCTTTTATAAGCGGATGATCGATTGTAAAAAAGGCAAGGATCACAACTACCAAAATAATAAATTTTTTCATGGATACGTAAACCTTGATCTAAGTAGGGTTGAATTACCATGCAGTGTAATAAACTGCATTTTAAAAGCAAGTAACTGGGATGAATAAATTATTAGCGATCTATGCCAGTAATTTTAACCAACATTGTTATAATGGTTAACAGCAGTCAGATATTTCTGAAATATCTGAAAGTATTCGAGAAGGCAATTTATTAAAGTAAATCTGCCTAGCAAGTAACTTGCTAGCTTTAAGTATAGAGTACTTGAGTATTGCTGGATTTTTATTTCCAAGCGGCGTTGAGGAACTTCGATGGACAAGCAAATTAAAGTAAAGAATATCCCTGTAGAGGTGAAAATCCAAAAACCGGATTTAAGCCGTCAAGATGATAGGTTCAATCCCCGAAATCGTATTTATGTGCGTGCCGTAAAAGGCCTACATCAATTACTTAGGCAGCGCATTGGCTTTTTAGGCCTACTTGCGTTTATGTTACTTCCTTGGATTAATTTTAACGGCCAGCAAGCAGTGCTGTTTGATCTAATTGGTCAAAAATACAATATTTTTGGTTTAACGCTATGGCCTCAAGATTTTACCATATTAGCGTTTATTTTTATGCTGGCAGCATTTGCGCTGTTTTTAGTGACCACCTTCTATGGACGGGTGTGGTGTGGCTACACATGTCCGCAAACTGTTTGGACCTTTATTTTTATTTGGTTTGAAGAAAAGCTTGAGGGCACGGCTAATCAGCGTAAAAAACTCGATCAACGACCCATGAATTTTGATAAGTTTTGGCGTAAAACGGCAAAGCATACTAGTTGGGTATTGTTTTCGTTATATACCGCCATTTCTTTTGTGGGTTACTTTACGCCAATCAGAGAGTTACTTCCTGATTTTGTAACGTTTAACGTGGGTGGTTATGCACTAGTCAGTATTATTTTCTTTGCTGCGTGTACCTATGGTAATGCCGGTTGGATGCGTGAAATTATGTGTTTACACATTTGCCCTTACTCACGTTTTCAATCAGCTATGTTTGATAAAGATACATACACTGTAACGTACGACGAAAGCCGTGGTGAAAGCCGTGGTCCTCGTTCACGTAAAGTAGATCATGAAGATTTAGAGCTAGGCGACTGTATAGACTGTAACTTGTGTGTTCAAGTGTGCCCAACAGGTATTGATATTAGAAATGGGTTACAAGCTGAGTGTATTAACTGTGGTGCATGTATTGATGCGTGTGATGGCGTAATGGATAAAATGGAATACCCGCGTGGGCTTATTTCATATACGACAGAGCGAAACCTCGAAACCCCAGAAAATAAAACGAATCCACTACGAGCTAAAATCATTGGTTACACGGTCATACTTGTTGTGCTTACGGGAGCACTTGTAGCTAATATAGCGCTGCGTAAAACAATGGACTTTGATATCATTCGTGATCGAAACCAACTATATCGTGTCGATTTTGATGGTTTAGTAGAGAACACCTACACATTAAAGGTAATTAATAAAGCGCAGTACGAGCAAACTTTTAATATTAAAGTGCAAGGGTTAGATAACTTTAAGTATATTGGTAAGCAGTCATTTACTGTGCAGGCAGGGCAATCTCATAATGTGCCATTGTCGCTTGTAATGGACCCTTATGATTTGAAGGTGTCGATGACAGAGTTTAACTTTGTGCTTTCACCGGTAGATGAGCCGGATGAGACAATATCGCAGTCGAGTAACTTTTTTAAAGCGCGATAATCACAACCTACCTTAAATAGGTAAGTTGATATAGCAATTAACAAAAGCGGGTATATTACCCGCTTTTTATTTTATATAAGAAGAGTATGAGTAAATTTAGTTTTATTGACTTAACACCTGACCTAATACTCGATGCAATAGAAAGCGTAGGTGTGTACGCCGAATCTGGTTTGTTGGCACTCAATAGCTATGAAAACAGGGTGTACCAATTTAAAGCCGATGATGGCCTGCGTTACGTAGTGAAGTTTTATCGCCCAGAGCGCTGGAGTAAAGAGCAAATTCAAGAAGAGCATGACTTTGCATTTGAACTGGCAGAAGCGGAAGTGCCTGTTGTTGCCCCTATTTTATATAATGGGCAAAGCTTGTTTGAACACGAAGGTTATTTGTTTGTGTTGTTTCCAAGTGTAGGCGGGCGTTTATTTGAGGTTGATAACTTAGATCAGCTTGATGTAATGGGGCGTTTAATTGGCCGTATGCACCAAGTAGCTAAAACAAAGCCTTTTACTTATAGGCCAACAGTTACCTGCGAGGAGTATTTACATACAGCCAAAGTTCATCTTCAAAAAAGTAACTTAGTGCCTATGGGAATAAATACTGCCTTTTATACTATTTTAGATTTAGTGATAGAGCAGGCGCAAAAACAGTATAAAGATGTGCAAAGTATTCGCTTACATGGTGACTGCCACGTTGGTAATATTTTGTGGGCAGGTGATGCGCTCATGTTTGTTGATTTAGATGACAGCCGCCAAGGTCCTGCAATCCAAGATTTATGGATGATGCTCAGTGGCGATAGAGCGACGCAACTGTTACAGTTAGACACCCTTGTGAGTGCGTATGAAGAGTTTTGTGATTTTGATCACTCTCAACTCAAATTAATTGAACCGCTGCGAGCGATGCGTATTATCCATTATATGGGATGGGTAGCTAAACGATGGAGCGATCCTGCCTTTGTGCGGAACTTTACATGGTTTGCTGATGACAAATACTGGGAGCAACAAATTTTAGCACTGAAGGAGCAACTTGCAGCACTGCAAGAAGCACCGTTAAAGTTATTGCCGTAATATTTTATTTAAAGACAAGTACAACGAGATACAAATGCTTAAAAAATTAAAACTGAGTTTATTACTTTTATGTTTACCATTTGCAGCACTTGCTGCACAGTTTGAAGTTGATAATCAATACACTGTTATTGATGTAGACAAAAGTACATCACCACAAGTAACCGAGTTTTTCTCATTTTACTGTCCACATTGTTTTAAGTTTGAACCAGTAGCAAAAGCAATTGAACAAGGCTTGCCAGAAGGCGCGGAGTTTATTAAAAACCACGTGAACTTTTTAGGTGGCGTGTCGCCACAAGCACAAAGTAATTTAAGCTTTGCCTACTTAATTGCTAAGCAGCATGGTCAGGCGCAGAGTATTAGCGATCAAATTTTTAAAAGTATTCATGTTCAGCGTGCTCCTTTAACTGAAATGAAAGACGTTAAAAAATTACTTGAAGTAAACGGTATTGATAGCGCAACGTTTGATCAAGAAATTGCAAGCATGCCAGTTATTTCGGCTGAGCAAGCAATGCAAAACAAACAAAATAAATATTCAAAATTAGGCGCACTTACAGGTGTACCTACTTTTATTGTTAACGATAAATATAAAATAAACCTCAACACCATCAAAAATCAAAAAGAACTTGATGAGTTAGTAGCGTTTTTATTAGCACTATAAATTTCGGAGCATAATAATGATTAAATTAGTTAAAGCAGGTTTGCTTGCAGTACTACTTCCTATGGCGGCAACAAGCTTTGCAGCAACGTATGAAGAAGGCGTGCATTACGACGTTGTTTCTGAGCGCGCAACTAAAAAGCCAGAAATTAAAGAGTTTTTCTCATTTTACTGCCCTGCATGTAATAACATGGAAGCACTAATTGGTGAGTTTAAGCCTAAGCTTGATAAAAACGTTAAATTTAAAAAGAGCCATGTTGATTTTGTAGGTGTACGCGACCCAGAAAACCAACAGATGATGAGCCAAGCACTCGCTACTGCAGAAGTGCTTCCGCAAAAAGATAAAATTGTCTCTGCAATCTTTAATCATATTCATACAAAGCGCGCTAGTTTTAATGAGCTTGCAGATGTAAAAGATATATTTGTAGCGCAGGGCGTTGATGGCGATAAGTTTGATAAGCTGTTTAAAAGCTTCTCGGTAAGAACGCTGAGCTCTAAAATGAAACGCGATCAAGACTACTTTAAAGAAAAAGGCGCACTACGTGGCGTACCTACATTTATTGTAAATGGTAAGTATAAATTAAACCTAGGTCGTGAGTCGGGTATTACTGAACCAGAAGATATTAGCAAACTGATTAATTACTTAGCTAACAAGTAAGTTTAGCTAAAACTAAAAAAGCTCCTTAAGGAGCTTTTTTATGGGTAACGTTTACTGAGCGTATTTATTTGCGCTGCAAGAAAACACCCGACTCAATGTGATGCGTATAAGGGAACTGATCAAATATAGCAAAGCGCTTAACGTTATGCGTACGTGTTAAGTGATCAAGGTCACGCTCAAGGGTTTCAGGATTACACGATATATAAATTATGTTTTCGTAATTAGCCACTAAGTCACACGTTAATTCATCCATGCCCGCGCGTGGTGGATCAACTAATATGGTTTGGCAGTCATAGCTTTTAAGGTCAATACCATCTAAACGAGAGAAAGTACGCTCGCCATTCATTGCTTGAGTAAACTCTTCACTCGACATACGAATAATATCTAAGTTCTCTACGTTGTTTTTAGCAATGTTGTATTGAGCAGAGTGAACAGATGATTTTGATATTTCCGTCGCTAATACTTTATTAAAACAGCCCGCTAATGCAATTGAAAAGTTACCGTTACCACAATACAGTTCTAGTAAATCATTTTTAAGTGGTTTACATAAATCTTGTGCCCACTCCAGCATATTAATATTTACTTTTGCATTAGGCTGAGTAAAGCTATTTTCTACTTGTTGGTATATAAGCTCTTGACCATTAACTGTTAAACGTTCAGTTACAAAGTCATCACCTAGTACTTCTTTTTGTTTGCGAGCTCGGCCGATAAAGTCAATTTTGTATTTACTGCTAAGCTTTTCTTTCAGTGCTTTAATTTCACTTAACCATTCATCATCCAGTGGTTTGTGATAAAGCAAGCTTACTAAAATTTCACCGCTTAGCGTTGATAGGTAATCGATTTGAAATAACTTACGACGTAATATTTCACAAGGCTTAAGATTTTCAATCATCACCTGCATTATTTCACCTACTAGAGGCGCTGCTGGATCAAATGTATCAACACGGATTTTTTCTTTTGTTTGTTGATCAAACATAATGTGAAACAGATCGTCACCGTCGTGCCATACTCTAAATTCAGCACGTTGGCGGTAGTTAGTTGGCTCTGAGCTAAATACTTCTAGTTGCTCCACACCAAAACGTTGAAACTGCGCACTAATACGCTGCTCTTTTTCACTTAACTGCGCTTGGTACTGTGTGGTATCTATTTTAATAACTGCCATTAACGCTACTACCTTATCTAAGATCTGTTTATCGGCGCTATTGTAGGGAGCGCTGCGTATTTGTCTAGTTTTGGCTAGCATTTATGCTGTTTTATTGAACATTGTACTTTAGTTTTTATTGTTATAGCCGATAATAAACTACGCACGCTTAGGAGACGAATCATGAAAATAGGTAATTATGGCTTTACGCCAAACAACAACATCAATAAATTCAATAATAAAGCTGATATACAGCAACCTACAATTACGTCTCCTCAAGATAGCTATCAACAACGAGGCCGAGAGTTGGCCGCAAAGGTGCTTGGCGATAAAATGGCTGAGCAGCTTGGATTGCCTATCGCAGAAAAAAAAGCAGATAAACCACTATTTGATTTTGATGAAATAGTAAAAAACGTACTCGATTTTGTAAGTAGTGCTGTTAATAAAGCAAAAGCTAACGGCGCTGATGACGAAAAGCTCAAAGATATGTTAGGCGACGCGCGCAAAGGCGTCCAAATAGGGATTGACGACGCTGTTGATGAACTCAAAGGTACTGGCGTATTTAATGATGACATGGAAGAGGGGATTAATAAGTCCAAAGAGGGTATTTACAATGGACTTGATAAGTTTGAAGAGTCGTTATTTAACCCACAACCTGCCAGCGTAAATATAAGCCAGGCTCAATATGTCAGTATGACGAGTAATGCAGAGTATAAATTTACCACCGCAGAAGGTGACGAGGTAAGTATTAGCTTTGCAGATGCATTTGAATCTCAGTCGGCAAGTGGCTATCAGCAAAACAATAATGGCGAGTCGTTTGCAAGCTCATCATCGCAATCTCGACAGGTATCATTTTCGATGTCGGTTAATGGTGACTTAAATGAGCAAGAGCAAGAAGCTATTAATGCGATGATGGAAGACTTACAAGATTTAAGTAAAACCTTTTTTGGTGGTGATTTAGATGAAGCATTTGAACAAGCGCAAGAGCTGAGTTTAGACAGCGATCAGCTGGTGGCTTTTTCTATGGATTTACGCCAAACAAAAACAATAGCAACAGTTAAAAGCTATGAAGAATATAGACCAGCACCAGAAAAACAAGTAGTGGAGGGTTTAGCTCCTTTTAATGACGACCTTAAAAATGCTTTTGAAAAAGCGGGTGAGCTTGGATTACAAAATCAGCTAGCTGGCATTCTCCAATGGTTAAATCAAGATCAGGAACAAATAGATAAGTTAGTAGATTACACAAAGTCTATGTTCGAAAACCTTAATCAGTTAAATTCGGCAGCCGACGAGCTTGCTGATTTAGAAACCACGCAAAGTTAAACTACTTTCTTTTATAAATACCTCATGGCAAACTGCCGTTCTTAAAGTAAAGTGGGAACGGTAGTTTGTCAGCGCATATAATGGTCTTTGATTCAGGTATTGGTGGAACTACTGTACTTGAGCATATAAAGCAAAGTATCCCCAATGCTCAGTACAGTTATTTTATGGATAATGCATTACTACCTTATGGTGCTCAATCCCAAAAAACAATCATTAACCGATTATGCTCACTTATTCATTTCATCAAAGCTAATACGCTTAACGTTGATTTAATTGTAATAGCGTGTAATACCGCTTCTACATCTGCACTTAGCGCTGTTCGCCAAATGACAGATATTCCTATAGTAGGTGTTGTGCCAGCAATAAAGCCTGCGGCAGAGTTAACACGTTCAAATCATATTGGCTTATTAGCCACACCGGCAACGGTCGCCAGTTCATACACTAAAACATTAATTACTGAGCATGCACGTAATGTAACCGTTAATCTATATAGCAGTGTTGAGTTAGTAACTTTAGCTGAGCAATACTTTTTTACAGAGTCTTTGGATACAAACAAGTTGCATCAAGTGCTTGATGACCTACATATAGATAAAACTATAGATGTACTTGTATTAGGATGTACGCACTTTCCAATATTAGCAGAGCCTATTAGTCAGTATTTTAAAGGGAATGTAAAATTACTTGATTCAGGTGTAGCGATAGCAAACAGAGTCAACTACCTACTTAACCAACTTAACTTGTGTGTGAATAAACTAACAGACATAAAAAAGCCGCTGCAATATTATGCAACGGCTGATGTGTTTAGCAATAAGCTAGCGGTAAAGCTAGTTACACTGACTGATCCGTCTCAGTACGTAGAGCATTAGAATCATCTTCTTGTTTTTGTTTTGCTTCACGTACCTTTAAAGTACGTTGTTGGAACTCGCTATCGTTCAAGTTAGCAATTGCATTGTCTGCATCAGCTTGCGCCATTTCAACAAAACCAAAGCCACGACGCTTGCCAGTATTCTTATCCTTTAATAAACGAACATTGAATACTTTGCCTTGTTCTTCAAATAATGCACGAACCACACCTTCGTTTGCACGATAAGGAAGGTTACCAACATAAAGCGTTTTTGTTTTAACTTCAGCTTCTTCAGTCACATCAGATGACATTGCAGCAATAGCAATCGCACCTATTAATAAACCAGCACCAAATAGTAATGCAGGGTTTAAAGCTAAGCCGCCTAAAGCAAACTCAACAACAACAAAACCAACTACAGCAAGAATAACAGAGAAGATAAAAGATTTTTGATCGGGTAATTTCATTTTAGATCTACCAATAAACAGGAAATAAACATTAATTTAACATTGTGAACTTGCTATCTTAACGTCTAAATCAAACATAGCAATGATATTTGTATTAAATAATAAATAAGAGCACAAAAAAGCATCATCTTAGGAAGGTTTTCATATGGTTTTACATGGTTTTGTTCTATTTTTGTTCGAACAGTAAAAAGATCTAAAAAAAGGGTTGATCTGTTTTCGGATCTCCCTATAATGCGACCCCACTGAGACGGGAAACGCCAACGCATAGCGAGGCAGGAACTACTCAGAGAGTTAAATAAAACTTCGGTTTTAAATTGTCGAAAGAAAGTTTAAAACTAAGTGTTGACTCGAAAAATAAAGGGTGTATTATTCGCATCCCTTGAGGCGCTAAAGCGAATCAAAACGTTCTTTAACAAT
>NZ_JADYXI010000032.1:0-26425 GCF_015864375.1 Pseudoalteromonas sp. SWYJZ19 | reverse complement strand
TCATCACATTGAGATAATGCTTTTTCAACAGCTTGAACTTTAAATTCTTGTGTAAATCGACGTCTCATTTTATCTGCCTCTATTAAAAGTTAGAGGCGACAACTATCCTGACACAGGGGGAGACACAATGCCAATCAGAATACAGTTTCGGTGTTTATTTTCTTCTCTAAAAGCGCAGCGCCTCATACCCTCTTTGTGAATAAATCGCTTAAAAATTTAATGTACAGTTACTTATAGCCCTTTGGATAACGACTTAAAACCTAAGTAAATAATTTTTATGAATTAAAGCGCTTTATGCCATTGACTAGCTTTAGAACATTGAAGTTTATTAGTAAACCAGTACTTATTTCTGAAAGTTTCATATAAGTTATTAATTGTGCAGAGTGAATTGGAAGAAGCTTATCAACCGCCTTTAGTTCAATTATTAATTTATTAGGCAATAAGATATCTAACCGGTAACCTGTATTTATATATTGATCTTTATAATATATCGGTAGCTCAACTTGGTTTTTAGCAGATAAGCCAATTTTACTTAATTCATATATTAAGCAAGCTTCGTAACTTGATTCTAATAAGCCAGGCCCTAAATTCCTGTGTACTTCTATAGCGCAACCTATTACCGTTTTTGTTAATGTATCAGTATCCATAGGTATCCTTTTGCTTAATCTACAAGCATTTAATTAACTAAGAAACAGTTTTAAAATAAGAATTAAGTGTAGTCCAAATAAAATAGCAAAATTGAAGACTTGTAGGCTATATGAAGCAATCTATTAAGTTGTCACTCGTTTGTTGATCTATTTACTAATAAAATCAATCAAAGGTCTATTTGCACAAAGAGGGGGGTAGATGAAAAGGCATAATACCAGCAAAACTGCATTTTGTGTCCATTCCCTTCTCTAAAAGAGCAGCGCCTCATAACCTCTTAGTGCATAAATTACTTATTACAGGCTTTGCTTGTTACGCTAACAAGTTAACCGTAAATTGAACCTTGGCGGTAGAAGCAGAGCTTGCTCGCGTGAGAAGCGCAGCCTCTAATCACTATATTAGGTAATTACTTAGCTTTGTATTTAACCATGCTCTTTTCAGCTTCGTTTAGACGCGGGTAATTTACTGCTTAATATTGCCAAGCATAAAATAGTCATAAACAACATTGAGTTTGCTCCAGCTTGTAAAGAGTAATCTACCAACGAATGCAGCAGCATATCTATAATTGCAATGGCGCAACCAAAAGCAACACCCTGAAACAGCGCTGTTTTACGCTTTCTCATAGTCGCAACACATAACCATAAACAGTAGAGTATAAGTGAGCCCAGTGCAGCTGTAGTGGGTATCCCCAGCTCTACTGCAAACTGTACGTAATCGTTATGGGCATTATCGTAGTAACCAGAATAAGGCTCAGACTGATACGCCGGAAACGCAGTATAAAATGTACCACCACCAGAGCCCAATATAGGCTTATCCAAAATAAGCGGTATAGAATCGCGTACAACTTCGTCACGGGTTTCTGATGAAATACTGGTTTCGCTAATACGCTGTTTAACTTTTTCTACATCAAATATAGCGCCAATAATAATTAAATCGATTATAAAAAAACTAACTATAAGTAGCTTAAACGCTTTAGGTTTTTGCTTGTAAATAAAAAACGCGAGTAAGCTAACAACCATTAATGCAATAAAAAATGCAGAGTTACCCATACGGCTACGGGTTAAAATTAACGCAACAATAATAATAATTAACGAAATACGTAAAATTATTTTTGAGCTTAAAAGTATTTCAGCCCACGCACGAAGCGTTTGCTTTAATGTTTGTTTGTAATCGCTAGTAGATCGCTTTAATTCGCTAACTAAAACACCAATACCTAGACATAAACATAAAGCTAAAAAGTTAGCCAAAAAGTTAGAGTAAGTAAACGTGCCAATAGCACGGTCGGTATGTTTATAGCCAAATAACGGGCTAATTATATCTGGCGATAAATTTAAATAAGTCGCATATAAAGCCTGAAATACGCCTGCACTTATAATTGCGTATATTAAATTTTTAATACGCTTTTCACTATTGCAATAAATAAGCACAAGCCAACAAAATAAAATCATAAAACTTGTTTTAATAAGCATTTGTTTAGTTTGAAACGGGTCAACACTTACGGTAAATATTTGTACTGCGCATACGCCCGCAACTATACCGAGTACAGTAAATAAGGGCCAAGAATATAAAGGAGGGTATAAAGGGTGCTCGTTATTAATACTGCTGTAAACTAAATGGGTGAAAAAGGTAGCACTAATTAATATCCCCATTGCTAAAATTGCCCAAGGGCGGTAACTACCTAATGGTAAGGGCAGCAAAAATAAAATTGCGCAGAGTAAAAAAAATATAAAACGATTCACAGGATTCTCTAAACTAAGAGCCTAAAAAGAAGGGCTAAAAAAATAAGCCATATAAAGTAAAACGCAGCCAAAAGGCTGCGTTTTTATTATTTTATTAACGGTTAGTTACCGACTTCAGATATACCTTCATCGCCACCTGTGCCGCCGGCACCTTGTGGTACTGGAGTTGTTGGTAAAGTAACAATTACCGGGGCTACAGGAGTTGGAGCGCCACCTGTGCCGCCGGCACCTTGTGGTACTGGAGTTGTTGGTAAAGTAACAATTACCGGGGCTACAGGAGTTGGAGCGCCACCTGGGCCAGCTGCTGTTGCTTCAGAGGCAACAGTGGCATCAACGCCAGCGGTAATAGCAGCAAGTGTAACGGTATCGCTGTCAACGCCAGCGGCTACAAGTGCAGCTAAAAAATCAGCAATAAGTGGGCTATCAGCACCAATAGCGTCTACAACTACAGTCATCATAGAATCAACTTGGGCAGCAGTACAATTTGTACATACGCCGTTAATAGCCGCTACTAAGTCTGCTTTAAGCTGATCTGGAGCTGTTTCAGCGGTTACGCTATTTAAAACGTTGACTAAATTAGTCATGCCTTCAGTTTGTACGACTGCATCAGTATCCGTTTGTGCATAACTTGGTAAAACTGTAAGTGCAGATGCACCAGCGATTAAGCTGGCCAATATAAATGATTTCATCTCTTGTCCCTTGGTAGAGTATTAATTACAAAATTTTAGCGCATCGGTGCAAAAAGTAAACTCTTTATTTGCGCCATTATCATTAGTTTTTATTATCTTGGTTGGCGGCATTATTAAATTGCCCTGTACGCCATCGCAACCTAAACCTTCAAGTACCTTTAAAGTTTCAGGTTTTTCAATTAAACAAGCTAAAACTTTAATACCAAAGCCATGACAAATATTATTAACTGTTTGAATAAAAAATTGGCTTTGGGTGTTATCTAATAAATCTTGAATATAGCTACCATCTATTTTTATATATTCAATATCTAACCCTTGTAAGTATCTAAACGAGGTTAAACTAGTGCCAAAGTGTTCAACACACACACTTATGCCAATATCTTTTATTGTATCTATATGTAAAGAGGCAACATGTACGTTATAAAGCAAGCTAATTTCATGCAATTCAAAAACCAAGTTTGTTTTAATAATTGGTTTAGTGTGAGCATAAAGAGTAAGCCATTCAATAAAGTCAGTTGAATACAACGAAGCTTTACTAATATTTAACGCAAATGTATCGTCTGGGTGTTGCTCTTTAACGTTTACAAAGTTACGAATTATTTTTTTGTCTAACTCTTCGGTTAAGTTAAGCTTTTCGGCCATAGCAAATAAATGGCCATTATTAACCTTTTCGCCTTCATGCGTAAAATGAGCAAACACCTCAAAGTAGCACTGCTTGTTTTCTGATTTAGTGCGCTTGACTGGCTGCACCGAAAAGCTAACTTCACCAGTAGCAATAATTGACTGAATAAGCGAACGCCACTCTTTAACACTAAACAAAGTATCTTTATCTACTTTATTTACAGCCGAATCGCCAATAGTACAGCCAGTATCAAGCGCCGAAAGCACACTCCCAATAGATGAGCCTTTATCAACACTTACTAACGCTAAGTTAGCAAAACCATTTACGTGTAAGCTGTTTTTCTTTTTACTAAAAGCATCATTTATATCGAGGCGTGTTCTACTTAAAAATTGCATATCGAATGGGACTAAAGCAATAAAAGTACTGCCGTTAAGTCTAAATATTTTAGAATTAGTTAAAGCACCAAACACATTTTGCAAAGTAACGCTTACATCATGTACGTGCTCGTCACCATCTTGGTAACTTACAGTTTGGTTAATATTAGCAAGTGAGGGGAGAGTAACCATCATTGCAGTGATTGGAGTGTCGCTAGTAATGGTGTCAACCACTGAGTTAAAGTGGTTCTCAAACGAACGGCGGTTACCCAGCCCAGTGAGTGAGTCTACATATACTTCATCGGTAAGTGCTTGTGTTTGCTTTGTTAAGGAGTCGAAGGTGCTTTGTAGGTTCATTACCATATTATTAATGGCTTTAGTCACAGTACGTAGCTCGCGCGCAACAGGTATTTCTTCGTTTAATGTAAAGCGTTTACGCGTAACCAAATGTGCTTGGTTTTCTACTGCTTTTAAAGGTTTAAATACAGCACGTAATATTAAATATGCTACAGCAAGCGACGCTACTAATAATAATAAAGAACCATAAAAGCTGCGTTTAGTATGTTCCCATAGCGTTAAATACGATTGGCCAACATGGCTTGTTACTTCAAGCACTCCCGCCATGATCCAGCCATTGTTTAATTCTGATTGCATAGTAGGGGCGTTGAGCTTTACTGCTGTAATAAACCAATTAGGTACAGACTCAACGCGTTTTGGGCTTGTTAGGTTAAATACCACGTTATTATCGGCGTTAGTAAATTTTATTTGTTTGTAATAACCTGAGTCGAAAATAGCGGTTGCCATGGTTTGGGCAATCATTAAGCTATCTTCTTCAAGGTAGGGTGAAATAGAAAGCCCTAAGCTTGTTGCAGTATCTTGCGCGTGGCTACCCATTTGCGTTTGTAAGTATTGGCGAGTGGTATCAACGTCAGTAATTACGCGTACAAAAAACGAAAGTACCGAAATCAATATAATAAGGCCATATACTTGGGTTTTTAAACTCAATCCATTTTTAAAAAGTCGAGACATAACTCGGTGTTCCTTTATCACTTTTGGCGGGCGCAAGCTCACCTTGTTCAATTCGCTCTAGCATGGTATTCCAGGCAGAAACACCACGGCTATTTTTTACTTTATTGCCTAACCCTTTTGATTTGGCTAACCATAAACCTTGGCCATTAAAACTATATATAGGTGTTAAATCAGGGCGTTTATTAGCGGGCAGTAGTTTAGTATTAAAGTTACCTAAAACAAAGGGGATTTGATTAGGAGTTTCAATATATATAAGCACCATATGAGGTTGATTAACTGTTTTTTGACGTACATACATTAAACGTACTTTATCTTCGGGTACGCCAAGCGCTATTAACGTAAAGTATTTGGCAATTACGTAGTCTTCACAATCACCCATACCCACGCCTAAGCTTTCAAGCGGGGTAGCCCAATAATCTTTTTGGTGCCAAAGCTCATCATCGGTTTTGTATTTAATGTGCTTATTAAAAAAGTCATTCACCAAATGGATTTTTTGCCATTCACTTTTGTCAGCCGACTCATCTATAAAACTTAGCCAATTTTTAATGCGTTTGTGGCCCTCATCACCATACTGTTTTTGAGCGCGCGCAATTATATCGCTATTGCGTAAATACAAAAGCATATCTTGTGCGCATACAAAAAAAGACACTAATAATAAAATGTAAAACCCTAAACGCACAAATGTTCCTTCAAGTCTGTGTTCCCTAATAACCAAACAAGTCTAGTATAGTATTGGTAGCTTTGGAAAGGTAGATCACTAAAAAGTATGAGAGCACTAAAATAGTGCGATGCAACCCAGTGTGGTGCAACATAGTATTAACAAAAAAACAATCAAAAAGTACTCTTTAATTATTGAGTGCATTATTGTGTTGTGTATAATAGCAATCTCACACGGCATGTGAAGCGCTTGAAAAGGGATTTTAGCTTAGTAATTCCTTTTTTTGTTGTTTAGCAAAAATAATGAAAGGAATTAAAGTGAAAGTTTTAAAAGCAGTATTACCTGTAGCTGGCCTTGGTACACGCATGTTACCAGCCACTAAAGCCATTCCTAAAGAAATGCTCCCCCTGGTAGATAAACCTTTAATTCAATACGTAGTTAACGAAGCTGTAGCCGCTGGCATTAAAGAAATTGTGCTTGTTACACACGCTTCAAAAAACTCAATAGAAAATCATTTTGATACAAGCTTTGAGCTAGAAGCCACACTAGAGGCACGTGTAAAGCGTAGCCTGCTAGAAGAGGTTCGCTCAATAGTACCAAAAGACGTAACCGTAATTTCGGTTCGCCAATCGGCACCACTAGGTTTAGGTCATGCTGTTTTAGCAGCGCGCCCAATTGTCGGTAATAACCCATTTGCAGTAATGTTACCTGATGTAATTATTGATAAATATAAATCAAATTCAAAAACTGACAATTTAAGCCAAATGATCGACCGATTCGACAAAACGGGCTACAACCAAGTAATGGTAGAGCCCGTACCTCAAGAGCAAGTACATCAATATGGTGTAGTTGATATAGCCGGTAAAAAAATAAATGCCGGCGAAAATGCTGCAATTAAAAACATGGTCGAAAAACCAAATAACGATGAAGCACCGAGTAATTTAGCTATTACAGGGCGTTATGTTGTATCTACAGCAATTTGGGATTTACTAGAATACACCCCACCAGGCGCTGGCGGTGAAATACAACTTACTGATGCCTTACTGCAATTACGCCACCTAGAAACGCTTGAAGCCTACCATCTAAAAGGTAAATCTCATGATTGTGGTTCTAAATTAGGTTATATGCTTGCCAATGTAGAATATGCAATGAAATCGAGTCATATGGGTGAAGAGTTTACCAAACAAGCCATAGAAGTATTAAGTAATGATAAATGAAATATATTAGACAATTAAGCCTAGATGGTTTGCGAGGGATAGCCGCATTGTCAGTTGTTATTTATCATTATTTCTACCGTATAGATGAAATATATAACACTGGCTCTAATGAAATGGATTGGACTTACTTTGGTCATTTTGGCGTTCATTTGTTTTTTATGATAAGTGGTTTTGTTATTTTTATGTCTATAAGTAAGGAAACCAAGTCAGTAAATTTTATTGTTAGTCGCTTTTCTAGATTATACCCAACATATTTTTTTGCTGTAATTATTACTTTCACAGTTGTTTACATATTTGGTCTTCAAGGGCGTGAGGTTGGAGTATTTAACGCTTTATTAAATTTATTAATGTTTCAAGAGTTTTTGGATATTCCACACGTTGATGGAGTTTATTGGACATTAACTGTTGAAATTACATTTTATTTTTGGTGTTTCGTTTTGATCTTATTTAAAAGAATAGATCTTTTGATAATCACACTTTTTTTATTTTTATTTTTATCTTTTACTGTTGAATTATTACCTGAAAATATTTATAAAATTATCGGGAAATTATTTTTTATTAATTATGTTAGTTTCTTTTTACTCGGAGTAATGACATATAAGTTAAAAAATGAACACTTAAAATATAGAAATGTATTTCATATTATTATAATTTTTACTGTGTTATTTATTAATAATGAAAATGAGGATTTCATAGCTTACGGTTTTATTTATATTTTCTTTTTATTAGGTGTTTATGATGTCCTTAAATTCCTAAAATTTAAAGTTTTTATATTTATGGGTGAAATTTCTTATTCATTATATTTAGTTCATCAAAACATAGGTTATGTAATAATTACAAAAATGATGAATGTTAACATTCCAAAGTTAGCGGCTGCATTAGTGGCTTTTATTGTCTCAGTGTTTTTAGCGAGACTTATGTATACTTATATTGAAGTTAAGCTAAGTAAATACGTTAAGCTTTATTTAAATAATAAACTAAAAGAGGCTAGAATATGAAAGTTACATTTTATGGTATAGGTTACGTAGGCTTAGTTCAAGCTACTGTGCTGGCGGATGCAGGCCACGATGTATGTTGTGTAGATATTGACGAAACGCGTATAAACAACCTAAAAAAGGGTATCATCCCTATTTATGAGCCGGGCTTAACACCTTTAGTTGAAAAAAACTTTGCTGACGGACGTTTAATATTTACAACCGATGCTAAGTTTGGTGTTGAGTTTGGTGATTTACAATTTATTGCAGTAGGTACACCGCCAGACGAAGATGGCTCAGCCGATTTAAAATACGTGCTCAAAGTAGCCGAAACTGTCGCTACTCATATGACGACACCAAAAGTAATTATTGATAAATCAACGGTACCCGTAGGCACAGCGGACAAGGTAAAAGCAAAAATACAAAGTGTGCTTCACGAACGTAAAAGCGATTTAGAATTTGCTGTTGTATCAAATCCTGAGTTTTTAAAAGAAGGCGCAGCAGTAAACGACTGTAAACGCCCGGATCGTATAATAATAGGTACTGATTCAAAAACAGCCGAAGAACAAATGCGTGAGTTATACGCACCTTTTAATCGTAACCACGAAAAAATAATTGTTATGGATATAAAAAGTGCCGAGCTAACTAAATACGCAGCCAATTGTATGTTAGCAACCAAAATAAGCTTTATGAACGAAATGGCTAATATAGCAGAACGAGTAGGGGCTGACATAGAAAATGTACGCCAAGGTATTGGTTCTGACTCACGTATTGGTTTTCAGTTTATCTACCCAGGTTGTGGTTACGGTGGTTCGTGTTTTCCAAAAGACGTGCAAGCCTTGGTACGTACTGCCGATGGCATAGGCTACGAATCACAAATATTAAAAGCGGTTGAAGCGGTAAATTACGCACAAAAAAATAAAATGTTTGAATACATTAGTAAACATTTTGATTTAGCAAATAATCCGGCTGCAATAAAAGGCAAAAATTTTGCAGTATGGGGGTTAAGCTTTAAACCAAACACCGACGATATGCGCGAAGCGCCTAGCCGTGTATTGATGGAGCAGCTTTGGGCTGCGGGTGCAAATGTACAAGCCTACGATCCAGAAGCAATGGAAGAAACTCAACGTATTTATGGATCTCGCGCAGATTTAAGCTTAATGGGTACTAAAGAATCTGCATTAAATAATGCTGATGCTTTAGTCATTTGCACCGAATGGCAAAATTTTAGAGCACCAGACTTTGATTTAATTAAATCACAATTAAACGAGTCAGTGGTATTTGATGGTCGTAACTTATTTGAACCTGAACGTATGGATAAAAAATCAATTAAGTACTATAGCATTGGTCGCGGTTTATCGATTTTAGGAGAATAAATAATGAACTATTTGGTAACAGGTGCCGCAGGATTTATTGGTAATTTTGTAGCAGAACGTTTATGCGAAATGGGTCACCAAGTAATAGGATTAGATAATCTAAACGATTACTACGATCCTGCATTAAAGCTAGCAAGACTTGAGCGCATAAAACACCTTACGCAATTTCGTTTTGTAAAAATGGATTTAGCCGACAGAGATGGCATAGCCAATTTATTTAAAGATGAAAAATTTGACCGTGTAATACATCTTGCAGCTCAAGCTGGCGTGCGTTATTCAATCGAAAATCCAATGGCGTATATTGATTCTAATTTGGTGGGAACAGCCACTATTTTAGAAGGATGTCGTCACAATAAAGTGCAGCACTTAGTATATGCATCATCAAGCTCAGTTTATGGTATGAACGAAAAAATGCCATTTTCAACAGACGATGCAGTCGATCACCCTGTATCACTTTATGCAGCGACCAAAAAATCAAACGAACTTATGGCGCATAGCTACAGCCACTTATATGATTTACCAACTACAGGCTTACGCTTTTTTACGGTATATGGACCGTGGGGTCGCCCAGACATGGCCCCGTACTTATTTACTGATGCAATATTAAATAACCGTGAAATTAAAGTATTTAATAATGGCAAAATGAAACGTGATTTTACCTACATAGACGATATTGTTGAAGGCATTATCCGCATTCAAGATGTAATACCAACGCGTAACCCTGAAAATAAAAACACATCGCCAGCGTCGAGTAAAGCGCCATACCGAGTTTTTAATATAGGTAATAACGAACCTATAGCGCTTATGACCTTTATTGAATCAATAGAAAAAGCCGCTGGTAAAGTTGCCGATAAAAACTATATGCCAATGCAAGCTGGCGACGTACCAGCAACATTCGCAGATATAGATAGCCTACAAAAAGAAGTTGGCTTTAAACCTAATACAAATATTGAATACGGTATGCAACAGTTTGTTAATTGGTATAAGAAATATAATTCATAAAAGAGAAAATAACGTTGAAAGGTATATATTTAATAAATTCACTTGAAGGCGGTGGTGCTGAAAGAGTATTTAGTAATTTAGTTAAAATTCAAAGCGAATCAGAAATACTAAATAATTTTTCTGTTATTTTACTCGATAATAAAAAAGTTGCTTATCAACTTCCATCAGAAATACGTTTAAACCAGTTAAACGGACCAAGACCTAGCTTAAAAAATTTAATTGATTTTTTAATGCTAATAAAAAAAGAAAAACCTACGTATGTAGTTAGCTTTTTAACAAGAGCTAATTTTTTTAATGTTTTAGGTTCTTGTGTTTTTGGTTACAAATCAATCATAAGCGAACGAAGTAATACTGACGGAAGATTAAATAAGCGTTTTTATTATATAAAAAAAATTGTAACTAAGCTGGTTTACGGGAAAGCAGATAAGATTATTGCGGTATCAAAAGGTGTCGAAAACTGTTTGATTGAAAATTATTTTATTAACCCCAAAAATGTTGTTTCTTTACATAACCCTGTCAATATTAATATGATAGAAAAAATTGCGAAAGATTCAAATGTTAACATTACTAAACCATACATAGCAGTCATGGGTAGGCTAGTTACTTCAAAATGTTTTGATGTTTTAATCGATGCTTATGCTTTAGCAGATATAAAAGAAGAGCTTAGAATATTAGGCGAAGGTCCAGAACTTGAGCGTTTAAAATGCAAAGTAATAAACTTAAAATTAGAGAAAAAAATCCATTTTATGGGATTTCAAAAAAATCCTTATGCTTATATTAAAAATGCAGATTTTTTTATATTACCTTCAAGTTTAGAAGGCTTTCCTAATGCATTAGTAGAAGCTATGGCTTTAAAAAAAGCTGTAATAAGTACTAATTGTACTGATGGTCCTAGTGAGATTCTAAAGTTAAATCAGCTTATTCCTGCTGAAGAGTATGTTGAAACTGAGTACGGGATAATGATTAACGTTAAGGACAAAATAGGCTTATCGAAAGCTATACGCAACTTAAGTCTTAATGAAAGTTTAAAAAATAAATTAGCTGAAAAAAGTTACTTAAGAGTTCAGGATTATTCCCCAGATAAATTTCGCGATAAATTTGTAGAAATTATAGTAAATACATTAGCAAACAAAAATAATGAGAAGCCATTGATATGAACAATATTCGTTTAGCTTTTTTAGGCGGTCGTGGACTTCACTCAAACTATGGTGGGGTAGAGAATGCTATTAGAGAAATTTCAGATGTAATTAGTCAGAAAGAAAATACGCAAGTTACTGTTTATGGAACAAAAACGGAAGGCTTTGATAACGTAAATCAAGAAACTAAAAAAAATATACAAACAGTAAATTGTCCAAGTTGTATTTATAAAAAGCTAGGGCAACATGGAATTATTTTTTGGTGTGTTTTGCACTTAATATTTGTAAGTAGACCAAATGTCGTTTATGTATTTGCTTCAGGACCTTGTATTTTTACACCCTTACTGCGTTTAAGCGGAATAAAAGTAGTCTCGAGCCTAAGGGCTATTGATAGCGCAAGAGATAAGTGGGGGGTTGTTAGTCGAAATATTTTACGCATGGGTGAATATTGTGCTTGGCGTTTTGCAAATGTATTTACGGCGAATAGTAAAGAAATGATTGAGATCTATAGTAAAAATAGAGCTGATGCATTGTTTGTTCCAAACGGTGCTAAATCAATTAACGTAGACGCTGCAAATACGCTCAGCAAATATAATTTAATCCCTAACGAATATATGTTATTTGCTGCAAGGATTGACCCTGTAAAAAGATTACATCTTTTGATTAATGCACATAATAATTTATCTCAAAACCATAGAATGAAATTAGTTATTGCCGGAGGAAACTCTAAAGACCCGCAGTACCTAAATAATCTGATGAGTGATGCAAATGACAACATTTTATTTGTTGGACATTTAGGGCAACAAGAGTTAGAAGCTTTATTGAAAAACTGTAGAGCTTTTATATCGCCATCAATTTTAGAGGGCATGTCTAACAGTATACTTTCTGCAATGATAAATGGTAAAGCCGTTTTAGCCGCCGACATTAAAGCTAACACTGATATTATTGATGATGATCGGGCAGTATTTCCTGCAGATAATTTAGACTTATTGCAGTCTGGCCTTATGAAAATATCTAATGATAAAGATTTTTGTTTAAATCTTGGTGTTAATTTAAAGGAGCATGCACAAAGTAATTTTTCTTGGGAAAGCACCGCTAATAAATTTTACGACGCAGCTATGGCGTGTATTAACCCAAAAGATGCTAGCTAAATATGTGGACGATTATAGCTCTTATAGTAGGCTTAAGTTTTTTTTATATAACCGCAACTAAAGGGGCTAAACTTAAAAATAGCAGTTTATTATTTGTAGGTTTGGCTATTTGGTTGAGGTATTTTCTCTCTGCTTTTCATGAGATAACATTTCCACCAATTTTTGCTGGATTATCTATTAATGCTTTAACTGCAATTATAGTTGCAAGTATAGGAATTTTTTTATTGCCAATAAAAATACTATTAATAAAAAAATTAACGGCGGTATATATTTTTATTATATGTATTTTTATAAGTGCTCTAATAAACGTTAGTATAATTGGTTTTTTTTCAGCGATAACAAAATGGGTATATTTTATCGCGATTACGATGCATTTTTTCATTGCTTTAAATTATTTAAAAACAAGTATTGCAATACGTTATATATTAATTCCATTAGCTATGCCTGTAGCTTTGCAAGTAATATCTATTTTTTTAGGGCATAGTAAAGCTACTGAGGCAGATGGATCAGTAAGCTTTGTAGGTGGTTATAATCACGAAGCGGTATTTTCTATTTTAGTATTTACATACCTTTGTATGTTAACACTTGTTTCAAAGAAAAAGATAAAATTTCAAAATGCATTAATAATAATCTCAATATTTAGTTTAATAATGGCTAATTATAGAACGACACTACTCGCGTGTTTACCTGTGCTTATTTTTTATATGTGGACTCAAGTCACCTACTCACTAATAAAAACTCAAAGATTGGCTATTTCTTTATTTTTGACAGTTGCGGTTGTAGGTTTCGGCGGGATTTTGGTCGTTTTATTTGGTGAAAGATTTTCGGATATTGCTGTTGTAATTAATCAAGCTGGAGATCTTATAAAGCCAGCAATATATTACTCAAAAAGTCAGCAGGATATTTTTTCGGCTCGAGTATATTACTGGAGTTTATACATTACAGAGTATGTTAACTCTGGATTACAAGCTCATATATTTGGGTTTGGACCAGATAGTTGGAAAAATTATTTTGAAAAATACGCTCATAACTCATTTGTTTCGTACTTATTTGAGTACGGGATTTTAGGGCTTATATCTTTTGTATTTTTATTAACGGCTCCAATTTTTAGGCTATTAAAAATAACAAATAATAAAAATGTGATAAAAACAGAAATGAGTAGTCGTCTGTTAGCTTGTCATTTAGGTTTTTTTATATTGAATTTAGCAACAATGCCACTTTGGCAAATAGAGGGATCTACACTCTACGCTTTAATAACAGCATTAACAATTTATAATCAATATACGGTTCAAAATAATCAATTTAAGGACAGACAATCATGATTGTGTCTAAGCATGATTATAAAAGATATTTAATCGAAGATAAAAAAAGTCTCGGTGCTAAAGATAGCTTTAAAGAGTGGCTATTTCACGATATTTGGCGTTTCCAAAGAGCTTTAAGAAGAGCTGAATATTGGACTAATTGCCATAAATCTTTTTTTGGTAGAGCTTTAGCGTTATTGTTCAGGTTTTACTCAAAAAAAGTAGGGCAAAAATTTGGTTTTACAATACCCGTTAATACTTTTGGAGCGGGTTTATCAATTGCTCACATCGGTACCATCGTTATTAACTCTCATACCAGAATTGGCACTAATTGTAGAATTCATGTTTGTGTAAATATTGGCGCAGCAACTTATAATAGCTTACATGCGCCCATTATAGGGGATAATTGTTATATAGGTCCTGGCGCTAAATTATATGGAGATATTACTATTGGAGATAATACTGGAATAGGTGCGAATAGTGTTGTAAACAAATCGTTTAAAGAAGGGAATCAAACTATTGCAGGATTACCAGCTAGAAAAGTATCAGACAAAGGTCCTCTTCAATTTCGTTCTTTTAGCGTAACACAGAGTAAATAAGCATATGAATTTTGCGAAGCAGTTTTCTTACTCTTCATTACACCGAATTATCCAAGTGTTTTCATCCATTATACTAGTATTATGCATGATAAAAGTATGGGGGAAAAGTGAGTATGGGTATTATGCATACTATATATCAATAGCTACGGTACTTTTAGCAATAGCTGAATTTGGCACACCTAATGTATTTAGGCGAAATTATACAGATACCGAAAGTCACACTAAGAAAGAAGTTTACAGCTCTCTTTATGTACTTAGACTTTTATTTATAACCCCAATAGCTCTGACTTTTTTGGGGATAGCATGGTACTACGATAGTTTATTTTTTATCTACTATAGCCTTATCACTATAATTATTAGTTTCAGACTAAATGAATATAAATTAGAGATGAACTCTGAGAATAAATTTATTTCAAAAATGAAAAGTCTAATTTATTTATTTGGATTAATTATAAAAGTGTTTGCTATTTATAACGGAGCAACGTTAGAGACTATTGGGTTAATTACTCTAATTGAGCATTGTCTTTTTACACTAGCATTTATCAAGAAAACAGGTTTTGACTTCAAGTTCAATATGTTAAAAAAAGATTTAATAAAGACCTTTTTGTATACATCTTCGGCGTTTGCATCTACATATATAATCGCTTTACTTGGAGGAAAAATATATACGTTATTAGTATTTAATGTTTTAGGAAGTGAGGAAACAGCTGTTTTTGCTTTTTCAACACGAATGCTAGAGATACTTTTAGTGCCGACGCAAGTGTTTCCAGTCGTTATAATTCCACTTTTAATGAAAAGTATATTAAACAGAGATATTTTGTATACTCATATAAATAGGGTTTTTTCGTATTTATATTTGGGAATAACTTTGTTTTCTATATTGATTTTGCCTATTATCTTACCTTATATTATTGACGGTACCGAAAATATAGTCCAATTTTTACCTTTGTATTGTTTAACTTTAGTGTTTTCTTTGGGGAACAATCTAGCTGGCGTATATTTTATATCACTCAACTATAATAAAATATTAATTTATAGATCCTTGGCATTGCTTATTAGTAATTTAAGCACTGGTTTGTTGTTTATGGAATGGTGGGGTTTATCAGGTATTATTTACTCAATTGTTTTCTCATATTTTTTTATTGATATTAGCGGTGCTGTCTTCAGCTTAGCATGTCGAAAAGAGTACATATCACGGATGTCTGGCTTTTTAAAGCCTTGGATATTGCTTAAGTCAATTATTGACATATCTGAAAATCACCGAGGAACTAACAAGGTTTAGTGTGAGAATGTCATATTTTTAGTTGTTATAATAATAAAAAGCGTGATGATATTTATTAGAAAAGGAAGTTAAGCTATAAACTTAAGTTTGTTTATAAATCTAAATGCAAGCCTAAACTTGCTTTTAGATTTAAAGTAGTTTCTATTCACATTGCGCTAGATTACTTGGTTTATAAACAAGGTCTCCGTAATATGGGAAATTAGTATTAATAAAGTCAATTGTAGTTGTATTTGTCTTTAAGAAGCGTAGGTCACACAATCTAGCCGATTCATCAACTCTTACTGTTGAGTCTACTAACGTAATATGAGAATCGAAAGCAATTAAAGCAGATACATTTGCTGTATTTATATAACACTCGGTGCATGTAAATTCATTATCCCATAGTTTTAAGTTATATCTAGCTTCGTTACCTGAGAGCGACTTTATTTTATTTAAAGTGATATTTTTGCCTTTAAGATCTAGATCTGCATCTCTACTATTAGAGATTACGGTATTATTTATAACTATATTACTAGTGTTTTTATTTGAGACAATTCCGTCCCCTTGCTGGTAACTTCTACAACCTTCTATCCCACCAATATTGTTTGATATAGACACATTATCTATTAAAATATTCTTGGAATAACCATTTATAAGAATACCTGAAATGAAACAGTCTCTTTCATTTTCAGTAGAGGTGGCTAAACCATCTAAAATAGTGTTTGAAATACTAATATCGTGGGTATTAGATCCGTCGATGCGTATTCCAGCCTTGTAGTAGCCCATACTTTTTAAATTATTTATCGAAATATTAGATACATGCTTTTCAATATTGCTGTCAAATTCTATGCAGCTAGAGTTATTATGAGCATTAATATTTTCAATATTTACGTTTTCAACATTATTATTTTTAAACCGGAAACAATAACGAGTATTTAAAAATGATAAATTTTCAAATGAGATATTACTTCGTGCAATAACGAAACCTGAGTTACTACCAGAATAAAAATTGTAATTACTGCTAAATGTAACATTGTTAAGGCCAACAACTTCTATTGGATGATCCCCTTGATTCAAGATTAGAGCATCATTTTGCGAGTAATTTCCGGGAAGTAAATTGATTTTATCTAATGAGGTATCAGATAATAAATTGTTTAGGTTGCTAATTGACGCAGGGGAGTTCGATGTATAACCGTTACCAGAACCATCAGGACTAATATAGGCTGTATTTGCTTGTAAAGTAAATGAAAATAAAGGGATCGATGCTAGTATAATAAAATTTTTCATAATTTGTACCTTCAGTACGTTAATATTCAATAGGTTTAAAAATGAATAGGAAAACAAAGGTATAGTTATGAAGCTACAACTAATATCTATGCGGTAACCCCGCTACCATAATAAATAAAATATCTACTTTAGGCCGGAAGCTTTGCGTCCTTGATTTTCACCAAGTTTGCCTTTATCACTTTCTGATTGTTATTATAGTCAGGTTTGTCGCAATTGAAAGCTTAAATTTAATTTATTTTAACTCACTGAATTAATAAAGTTAAAGTGAATCCATTTCATTTATGCGGATCGTAATACATAGAGAATCAAGTGTAACCATTGAAGTTATCTAATCAAAAATCGGAAGTTTTATTACTTCATAGTTGCTAATGTACGGCTTTTAAAAGAAAAATTACAGAAACACTAAAACGTAATTTTTCTAACAAACATACTTTCCTAATAGCTTTATTTATTTTGCCATTATTCTTTTATTTAACAAGTATTTCTAAGTTGCTTACTTGAGGTTTTCTATTGTGTATTATATAATTAACATGCTATGTAAGTTGTCTTATTAAGTATTATTATAGGGAATGTAATTTTGTTAATTTCAAGGATTCGACATACTTGTAAACTAGACAGATATACTCCTTCATTGTACCTATAACCTATATGTTTAATAATGATAACTTTATATTAGACTGAAGTGATTAGATGGTTTTAGTTAATAGATCGAAACGAATTTATTTTATATTATAGAAAAATGAATAGCTCAATAACTACTATAATAAATTTATAACAATCTAAAATTCCAAAGCTTTTAAGTGATGTGGAATTGTTTAATTAATCCGAAGTGAAATAATCCTTAATCCAAGGTTTTGAAATGTCAACAATTAAACGTAATATATCAAAAGTAAATACTTGTTATGCTAAAATTATAAACAGGCTACACGCGAAAGTGCTTGGTCAAGTTTCACTTTTGCGTAAACTGGGTGGAACAGTAGGGAAAGGTTGTCGGTTTGTTGGTCATCTTGATTTTGGTTCGGAGCCATATTTAATTAGTATTGGAAATAATGTCAGTATTACCTCAAGTAGTTTTGTGAATCATGATGGAGGAGTGTGGGTTTTTCGTAATGAATATCCAGCTATTGATGTTGTAAAACCGATAGTAATAAAAGATAACGTTTTCATTGGAAGTAACTGTATTATTATGCCCGGAGTAACGATTGGTTCAAACGTAGTTGTTGGAGCCGGCGCGGTCATAACTAAAGATTTACCAGATAATGCTGTATATGCCGGAGTGCCAGCTAAAAAGATCAAATCCTTAGCGGAATACCAAAATGGTGTTTTAGAAAATAATTTAGATACAAAAGATATTAAATTTAAAAGAGACTTTTTAGAGGAGCACTTTAAATTATAGGTATCATATAATTTTTTGCTTGTGATTTTTTATTTTAAAGTTAATCAGACACACTGCTAATATTCCCCTTAATTAATAGTGAGCTTTTTTTGAACATAAGAAACGATCCTGCCGTAAACAGCTTTTTACAGAGAATGCCTAAAAAGATTCAAGAAACATTTACAGATGAGCAATTGACACACTTGAAGTTGGCTATTGGCGCTAGGCATTGGGGAAAGCATGCAATTGACTCCAGAGGGGTGGTTAAATTTTTTAAGTATCGTTATTACTTTGTTTTATTGGCTGGTCGTAACAGACGAGAGCTTAGCGAACAAGAACAGAAAATAGCGGCATTATCACAAGTTATTACAACATCTATATTTTGTTTATTTGTAATTACGGTTTTACTATTAGTTATTTATTTGATCAAATCTTCGTTAGGTATTGATATATTTAGTAATTATTCTTTTGGAGTATGGTCTTGGTTTAAGGGGTTGTTTAAATAAAAATACGGTATTTATATTTATATTTATATTTATATTTATGTTTAGGTATGACATTACAAATGTTTATGAAATTTATGTAAGTTTATATTTGTTTGTTTTATGTAACTTGATCGCTAGTTATAAGTTTTTTACTTATTAATGCTGTATATATACAATAAGCAATATTGAATACTTTAGTATGATACTGTAAAATTTGCTGCGCAGTTTTGTGGGGCTTATTTCAATTTTAAGATATCTATAGGGATACATAGTATGACATCTTCAAGGACGTTTAAGCCTAATGGCTCGTCGGATGCAAATTTTTATCGGTTGTTTGATATTTTTGCATTATTTTTAGCCTTTCAATGCTCAGCTTTGTTCTATAGTTTTGAGATCACTCCTATTTATATGATTTCGGTTTTAACCGTTGCTTTAAGCTTTTTATATTGTGCTGAAATATTCTCTGCTTACCGCTCTTGGCGTGCGGGTAAATTTAGAACTATGGTGCTTTGTGCTTGGAGCGCTTTATTTTCTGCATTTGCCGTTTTGTTTTTTATATCGTTTGCTTTTAAGTTTACAGAGTTACTTTCGCGTATTGGCTTAGGCCTATGGTTTTTAGTGAGTATTGTCTTTTTATATGCTTGGCGCCTAGGTGTATATGTATTTAAAAGAAATAGAAGGAAGCTTGGTTTAAATTTACGTAATGTTGTAATAGTCGGTGCTACAGAGTCAGCGGTAAATTTATATGACGAAATTACTAAAAATGACGAACTTGGTTTTAATTTTTTAGGTTTTTTTGACGACAGGCAACCAGAGCGCCTTTTTGAAAACTCAACAAAACACGATGTTGCAGGGCGTATTCAAGATGCGGTTAATGCAGCTCGCAATGGTGAAATAGGTGTCTTGTATATTGCATTGCCAATGAAGGCAGATAAACGTATTGCAGATATTTTATTGCAGTTAGGCGATACAACGGTTGATGTACATATAATTCCTGACTTTTTAATATCTAACTTAATACATGCGCGTATAGAGCATGTGGGTGACGTTGACACGTTAAGCGTTTTTGAATCCCCATTTATAGGTGCTCGTGAGTTTATAAAGCGTACTGAAGATATAATTGTTGCCTCTATTATTTTAATGCTGATATCTCCTATTTTAATTGCCATTGCATTTGCTGTTAAATTTACTTCTAAAGGGCCTGTAATATTTAAACAAGACAGGTACGGATTAGATGGGCGTAAAATTAAGGTTTGGAAATTTCGCTCAATGAGTGTTACCGAAAACAGTGCTGTAGTTACACAAGCTACAAAAAATGATACGCGCATTACGCCTTTAGGTGGTTTTTTACGCCGTACAAGCCTTGATGAGTTACCACAATTTATAAATGTTTTAAAAGGTGATATGTCTATTGTAGGCCCTCGGCCCCATGCTATTGCCCATAATGAGGAATACCGTAAAAAGGTTGAGTTTTATATGTTACGGCATAAAGCTAAGCCAGGCATTACAGGTTGGGCGCAAATTAATGGCTGGCGCGGCGAAACCGACACACTTGATAAAATGGAAAAACGTGTAGAATTTGATTTACATTATATTAAACACTGGTCGTTATGGTTTGATATAAAAATTATTTTTATGACAATTTTTAAAGGATTTAAGAATGCAAACGCATATTAAAACACTTACCCCTATTTTTGCTTTGTTAAGTGTAGGGTTTGCAGCACCCGCAGCTGCAAATTTAAAGCCAGGTAGTTTTATTACTAAAGATGGCGCAGAAATTACGCCTACGTTACAAACAGGGCTTAGTAGTAATAATAACTTTTTTAGTACACCTGAGAACGAAGAATCGCGATTAATTTGGACTATAACTCCTAATGTTAAAGCGGTTATTGATGATGGCCCAGATAGTTATAGCTTAGATTTAGGTACGAGTAGTTCGTTACATAATAAAGATTCTGACGATAATTTTACTCAAGTAAACATTGGTGTTGGTGTGCATAAAGAGTTTACTAGTCAACATCGTTTAGACATTAACGTTGATGCTGATTGGCTTTATGAACCACGTGGTAGTGGTTTAACCGAAGGCTTGGGCGATGCAGTAAACGAGCTTGTAAAGTACCAGGAACAGAATGCTTTAGCGCTCTACGAATACGGTGCACAAAGTTCAAAAGCGCAAGTTGCTTTAAGCGCCGGCCTTTTTAGTAAAAAATATCAAAATTTCAGAGCTGTATCGCAATATCGTGATTACGATAAATCGTTAATTGGTGTAACTGGTTACTATAATACTCAAGCATCTACCCGTGTTTTTTTTGAGGTCAAGCAAGAAAACTATCGTTACGACTTTTTACAAGCTAACGGTATTTCACGTGATAGTGATGACGTGAAAATATTAATAGGTATGGAGTGGGAAGCAACCGCGGTTACATCTGGCTCGTTTAAGTTAGGTTATCAAAATAAAGACTTTAGTGCTAATGAGCGTGAAAGTTTTAGCGGTTTAAGCTGGGAAGCCGGTGCAAACTGGCAACCGCTTAGTTATTCTACAGTACAATTTACAACCAGCCGCTCAGCTAAAGACCCATTAGTTCAAGGCGACTATATTAAGGAAAGTATTTTTGGTGTTAATTGGACTCATAACTGGAGTGACTATTTGAGCTCACTGGCCGGTATTAATTATATTGATGAGCAATACACTGGAGATGTTGGTCGTAAAGATAAAACCAAAAGTGCGCGCTTAGGTTTAAACTACGTTGCGAATAAGTTTGGTATGGTATCTACCTATGTAGACTTTATTGATAGAGACTCTACTCAAAGTGCAATAGAGTTTGATCGAATTATTGTAGGTATTAATTTTACATTGGGATTAAAGGCTAATTAATGAAGTTTATTTTTAGTTTAACGCTGCTATTTTTATGCAGCGTTTGTTTTGCGCAAACAGCGCAAAGTTATATATTAGGTGCTGGTGATAAGGTTGAAATAAAGGTATTTGGTCAACCCGATTTAGAAGTAACTGCACTTTTAGGTAATAGTGGGGAAATTAATTACCCATTTTTAGGAAAAGTTACACTTGCAGGGCTTAATACCTCAGAGGTTGAACAAGTTATAATACAAGGCTTACAACCTGATTTTTTAATAAACCCTAATGTATACGTACAAGTAATTGAATATCGACCTTTCTATATTCATGGTGAAGTTAAGAATCCTGGAGCTTACCCATATCAGCCTGCTATGACAGTGAATCAAGCGATCGCACTTGCTGGTGGTTTAACCGAACGTGCCTCGATTGACAAAATATATATTTTTAAAGAACAAACGAAACAACAGCAACAAAAAGGTAATTTAAATAGCCGGATTGCGGCTGGTGATACCATAAAAATAGAACAACGCTTGTTTTAAGCAGGATATAGGCATTCAAAGATGAATAACGCAAGTGAAATTGTAGAAAACAATGAAGATTTAATCGATTTAGAGAGATATTTAAACATCTTATCCAGTGCTAAGTGGAAAATATTAAGTTTTTCCTTTGTAGTGACTATCTTTACGATAATGATAACCTTAACACTTCCAAATAGATATGTAGCAACTTCAAAATTATTGATTGAGGCTGAGCAAGCTAAAGCTGTAAGTTTTCAAGAAGTTTATGGTCTAGACTCAAACAAAAAAGAGTATTACCTTACGCAGTTTGAGGTTATAAAATCTGATAGCATAGCAAGGGAGGTAATTAAAACTCTGGATTTAAAAGAACATAATGATTTTATAATAGAGCCTTCATATTTTTCTACGATAAAGTCTGAATTAGTTTCTTTTCTTCCATTCATAAGCTCTCCTGAATTGAATTCTTTGTCTCTACTTGAGATCGCGGATCATAAGATGCTTTCCCTAGTTTCAATATTTAAAGAGAATTTGACAGTTGCACCAATCCAAAATACACAACTGGTAAAAATTAGTTTTGAATCAAGCGATCCTAAATTAGCTGCGCTCATAGCAAATACTGTAGGTGAGGTCTACATTGAAACCCAAATGCGTGCAAAGATGGGAATTACGCAACAAGCTTCTAGCTGGCTAAATACACGCTTGTCACAGCTACGTATTCAGCTCGACGATTCAGAGGCACGCTTACAAGCCTACCGAGAACAGCAACAATTAGTTGATATTGAAGGTATCGCAGGGCTTGCTACGCAAGAGCTTGAGCAAATATCCCAGCAGTTAATTGTTGCACGTAATGAAAAAAATAATCTTGAAAGTATTAATCGTGTAATAAGTGAGTATGGCAATAACAATTTAGAGCTTTTAGGAAGTATGCCTGAAATCACATCGCATAAAGTAATACAGGATGTAAAGCGTGAAGTTATTTTAGTTGAGCGTAAACTAAGTGACTTAGGTGAGGTTTATGGACCTAAACACCCTCGTATGATCTCTGCTCAAGCTGAGCTTGCAACGGTAAAAAACAATTTAAATAAGCAAATTAAAGGCCTTATTACCGGTATTGAAAAAGAGCTAAACCGTATTACACGTACAGTGAGTGCACTTGAGCGTGATTTAGTTAAAATACGTGCTGAATACCAAGGCATTACACGTAAAGAAACTCAATATAACCAATTAAAGCGTGAAGTTGAGACTAACCGCAATATATTCAACACGTTTTTATCTCGCTCCAAAGAAACTGAAGTAACCAGTGATTTTAGCTCTGCTGTAGCGCGTTTTACTGATAGAGCTTATTCCCCGAAAGATCCAAGTAAGCCTAATAAGAAGTTATTGATAGTCCTTGCCTTTCTGTTTAGTTTTATCTTTTCTGCTTTTTTAAGTATTGTTTTTGAACGGTTGAATGACACCATAAAAGCAAAGAGTGATATTGAAAATAAGTTGGGACAGCGTATGCTGGGTTTATTACCGCATGTACAAACACCAAAAAATAGCGTGTTTCCGATACACGCTTATCTGGATGATAACTATAGGCGTTTTGCAGAGTCGGTACGGACGTTCAGAACTAGTTTGCTATTAACCCAGTTAGAGCGTGATCACAAAGTTATTGCCGTAACATCAAGTGCTCCGGGTGAGGGTAAAACCACAACCTCAGCTAATTTAGCTATGTCGCTTGCACAAATGGGTAAAGTATTATTAATTGATGCAGATTTACGTAAACCAAGTATTGCTAAACGCTTTGATATTCCGGTATTTCACCCAGGCTTAAGTAATTTAATTGTTGGTACGGAGCAGCTAAGTGAATGTGTACATGTTGATGTGGAGTCAGGTGTAGCAATCATGCCCAGTGGCCAAATACCTAGTAACCCGTTAGAGCTTTTATCTAACGCACGCTTTAGTGAAGTACTCGATATATTAAAAACTAAGTATGACCATATAATTATTGATACACCACCTACACAGGCTGTGAGTGATGCGTTAGTTATCGCGCAAAGTACAGACTCGGTAATTTATGTTGTTAAGTCTGATATTACGCGAATTAAGCCTATTAAAGCAGGTATTGAACGTTTGTTTGAATCTAAAGCCCATGTTGCAGGTATTGTGCTTAACCAAGTAGATATGAGTAAAAGTAAAGACGAGCATAGCCATGGTTATTACGATTACTTCGATTACTCGCAAAAACCTGAACAACCTAATGCATAGTTAAATGCAAATCTATGATTGATATTCATTCCCATATTTTGCCAGGTGTTGATGATGGTGCTAAAGACTTAAATGAGTCTTTAGCACTATTAAATATTGCACAAAATGATGGAATAACTCATATGGTTGCCACGCCACATATACATATTGGGCGATTTAATAACTCGGCCTCGCAATTGTATAGCGAACTTACTAATTTAAAAGCACAGGCATTAGTAAATAATATTGGTATTAAACTAGCAGTGGCCGCTGAAGTTAGGCTTGATGTAGAACTAATGAGTTTAGTGCTTGGTAATAAACTCCCGTTTATTGGTACGCTTAATTCAGTAAATTATTTATTATTAGAACTCCCACACTCGCATGTACCGCAAGGTTACGATAAGTTTATAAATTGGCTAGCTAAACAAAATATAAAGGTGATTATTCCTCACCCTGAGCGTAATCGCGATATTCAAGCCAATCCTTTTTATATTGAGCGTTTAAAGCAATTAGGGTGTGAGTTTCAATTAACGGCTTCAAGCATTGAAGGTGCATGGGGCGAAACTGCAAAAAATATTAGTATTGATATGCTAAAAAAGGGTTTAGTAACTTATGTTGCATCTGATGCTCATTCAGTTAAGCGTAGGCCTCCTATTTTAAGTAAAGCTAAGCAAATAGTGAGCGAGCTAATTGGTCAAAATGATGCACTTGATTTATTTTTTACTAATCCTAAGCGTTTAACAGAGTCGTTGTTTAATGATTAATTTAAATACAAACCGCCTCACAAAAATTGCTATACTTGCAGTTATTATATTAGCTATAGGTTATCAAAGCTTACAAAGTATGCGTGCAAATACATGGTATTTTAATGCACTCAATATTTTGAAGCAGCCCAAAGGTTCAATTACTGCTGTAGAGCTCAAACTTGCTAATGACGCTATTATCCTTGCTGTAGAATTAGAACCAACTCAATCTCATTACTGGCAGTTAAGTGCTTATATAAAAATGCTCAATCTAGCTGTAACTAGCGAGCAAAATAAAAATAATCTTTTGGTTTATCAACAAGCAGAAAAAGATCTATTAAAGTCATTAGAGTTAAGGCAAACATGGTCAGAAACATGGATAGCACTGGCACAAGTAGTTAGTTATCAAGAAGGGCCGACAGAGCGCGTATATGAGTATATTCAGCAGGCTAAAAAATTCGGTCCTTACAAGTTTGATGTGCAGCTTGGTATTATTCAAATAGCGCTAATGAACTGGCAGCAACTCCCTCCAAAGTATAAAGCGTTGTATGTTGCTGAACTAAATTTAGCCGTTAAATATGGTTATAAATTTTATCAAGTTTTTGATGTAGCTAAGCAAGCTGATGCTTTGCCTATTTTATGTTTATCGCTTAAATTTGGCCCCGACTTTGAAGCCGTTAGAACAAGATGGATGTTTAAAAAACATTGTAATTAGGTTGGTTTTGAAAGTGTTTAGCCTGTTTACGTTAAAGCGTAAACCAATTGCACAAAGAGAAGAGAATGAGGAGTAAATGAGAAGNGTAAACCAATTGCACAAAGAGAAGAGAATGAGGAGTAAATGAGAAGACACCAAGTGATCTATTCAACTGACTGATTTTTCACTTATCTAAAAGCGCAGCGTCTCAAAACCTCTTTGTGAATACTTGTTTTATTGGTAAAAGCGTTGCTTTAAACGGCAGCAAGCAGCTCGTATTGTATCCCTACAAGACGTGCTGCTTACTTATAATCGTGAAGCGGGTCACGTTAAAGTTAAATCTGAAAAACCAATTGCACAAAGAGAAGAGAATGAGGAGCAAATGAGAAGACACCAAGTGATCTATTTAACTAACTGATTTATCACTTTTCTAAAAGCGCAGCGTCTCAAAACCTCTTTGTGAATAC
>NZ_JADYXI010000031.1:0-30384 GCF_015864375.1 Pseudoalteromonas sp. SWYJZ19 | reverse complement strand
TTACCGTGGGTGAATAATATCTATTAGATCACAGCGAACAGATGGATTCAAGGTTAAAAAGCAACCAACCAAGAATAGTTGGATACGTTCCTAAAAAGAGTAATTCTACAGCCTCAACGCCCAATTAACAGGCAAAAAATGGTTGGCTAAAATAAGTGAACGGAGTGAACAAAAAGCCAACTGTTTTTTGTCCTTGTTTAATTTCTTGTTATGTTTCTATTCATCTTCATCGTCAGGTGGATACTGACTAAGCTCAATACCCAAACCAATTTGACCTGCTAATTTAATCAGGATTGGTGGAAATGAATCACTTTGTACTGCTTCGTTTCTCCACTCAATTCCAAAATCTAAATAGCCGCCTTCAACGCCTGAGAAAGAAATAACGGATGACAATATAGTTTTGTGAATTTCCAAGTACTCAATTGCCACCTCCTTTTGCTTTTCAAATTCATTCCATTCAGCATCGCTAATCTCAATATTAAACCCAGAATTTTTATTAAGTTTATTAGGGTTACTTTTGAAGCGAGGCAAACCTTTTTCCCAGATTTTAGATGGTTTAACTTCAAGGGTTTCAATAAGCTCTTTTACATTTAACTCATCACCATAAACTCTTAAATAACACGCCATACTCGAAACCTACCTAGAAACATAACAGCTTATTGAACACCACTTTGGGGGGTTATAACACCCCAAAACGGCGTATATTACATTGTTCAATAATTCCACTAAATAACTTTAATGTAAACAAGTAATTAGGCATGTTATAAAAAGCCCTTTGTTATTTTGCACCAAAACGGCGTTTAATAATATTATTGGACAAAATTAAACTAGCTGTTTATATAAACAATTGCTTCTGTAAGTTAGCTTTATTTATGTAGCTACCTTTTACGATCATAATTAACAAACGTACGGATACTAAGCGCTACACAAAAGCTTATTGAGGCTTACTTATAAAGTCATGATTTTATAAGTTTTAATAATTAGCGTTTAGCCTTATTCGGTAAAAAAACTTTATTAAAAAATTAAGAGAAGTAATAGGAAAATTTTGGCTTTATGTATTTAGCACGTATGAGCTAAAGCATTAGTTAGATAAGCGAGCCTTAACATATTAATGATACAGGCTCGCTGAGGTGCTTATGATAAAAACGAATGAGTGAGGTGTTTACTTTATATCAAATTTCACGTGGTCAAAGTATGGATTTTTCTCATGCGCTTTAAGTACACTAATTGTAGTAAGCACAATGAGTTGCAGCTCGCTATTTACGTTAACAACTATGCATTCGTCTCTATTAGCATTGCGTTTTGTGTCAGTTGCTACGCCACATACACCATCGCCATTTTTTAATATAAGCTCAATACTTAAACGGTGCATACAGGCAATTTCGATATAGTCGTATTGGTTGCAACTGATCATAACGTCCTCTTTATATGCTATTTAGCCGGTTTAAATATCATTAAAGTCGCAATAACGATTAAGTTACCTACGTACCATAAATCTTTAATTACAAACTGACCTAAGCGTTCTAATAAAGTGCTTGAGCTAAATGCACCGGTTGCAGTAATTAAGAACGTTTGGGTCATCATAAACACGCTTAAACACGCTAAGCCACTTACAATAATTAGCTTTTTATTATTTAAAAATAGCCCTAAGCCTAATAACACAGCAAATAATACATCAAATCCGCCAATCACGTTAGATGCGCCTTGTACGCTAAATACCGTATATAACCACGACATAAACGGTGAGGTTTCTACTAAACTTAAAATGCCTTTTGCTTCAAACTCATAAAACTTCATGCCGCCAATCCACAATAAAACCATAGCAACCGGTATAAAGTTTAAAAGTACGTGTTGTTTGTCGGTAAGTTTGTTTTTATAAAATAAAAACAAATATAAAGGCACTACAGCAAAGTATTTAATTATGCCCTGCCCGCTACCAATGATTGGAAAGCCGCCAAGTTGCGCCATCCAACGGTTGCTGGCAAATAATGTTAGTAACGGGACGATGCTAATTACAATAGCTAACACGAGTGCCGCTGTAGGCTTTATTAATTTAAAATGCGCAGCTAAGGTTGTTGCTACTAGTGCGAGCATAGTTGAGCCCGCCAATAAGCCTAATGTATTTACACCTATTAACGCATCAAGATCATAAAAGCTAAATGTAGCCGTTAACGTATTAGAATTTGCACCTAACGCAAACGATAAGCCAAGCAGTAGAAAGCTCAATGAGAGTAAAAAAGAAAGTGCGTTGTTTGTGTGTTTTAAGTTCATTGTATTTCCAAGTATTCGTTAAGACTTACAAAGACCTTACAAGCCGATAAAACAATTCAAACTAACCCTTAAAAAATAAGAGTTGATTAAGTACAATGTAAGCTCTCATTTGGTAATTTAATTATTCATCTTTAGTTTATGGTTTATTACCTCTTTATTAATAAAATTAAATAAGTCTAATATTCATATGATGTGCGTCATCTTTTTTATTATTAAATGAAGTAAAATAACGTTGCCTTTTCAATATACAAAATGCATGCATTTTAAAACCTAGGGACATTTTAATGAAGGGTACTGATATTCGGGTTACCTCTGGACTGATTTCTATAGCCATTGTTTTACTACTTTGGTTTGCTGTACCGCCTCCGCAAGGTGTAACTGAAAACGCATGGCATTTGTTGGCTTTATTTGTTGGTACTGTAGTTGCCATTATTGGTAAAGCAATGCCAATCGGCGCCATTGCTATTTTAGCTATTACTTCTGTTGCATTAACCGGCGTAACTAATGACAGCCCATCTGGCGCTATTAAAGATGCATTAAGTGGCTTTTCTAATTCATTAATTTGGTTGATTGGTATTGCTATTATTATTTCTCGGGGTTTAGCTAAAACCGGTTTGGGAAATCGTATTGGCTATAATTTTATTTCTCTTTTTGGTAAAAAAACAGTTGGTATTGGCTATGCACTCGCACTTTCTGAACTTGTTATAGCGCCTGTAACGCCAAGTAATACCGCGCGAGGCGGCGCTATTATTCACCCAATAATGAAGTCGATAGCAACAAGCTTTGGCTCGTCCCCTGAGGAAGGTACATCTCGTAAAATTGGGCACTACCTTGCTTTAGTGAGCTACCATATAAACCCTATTACATCAGCTATGTTTATTACAGCAACTGCGCCAAACCCTCTAATTGTAAAGCTGATTGCTGATGCCACCGGTGCAAATATTAGTATTACTTGGGGTACGTGGGCGCTCGCCGCGCTTGTTCCTGGTTTGCTATGTATTGCCCTTGTGCCTTTGGTTGTTTATGCCATTTACCCACCTGAAGTTAAAAGTACGCCCGACGCTAAAAACTATGCAGAATCTAAATTAACTGAAATGGGCCCAATGAGTTATGGCGAAAAAATAATGGTGGGAGTTTTTGCCATGCTGCTTATTTTATGGGCCGGCGTACCTGCAATGATTTTAGGGGCTGACTACGCAGTTAACACAACCGCAGTGGCTTTTTTAGGTTTATCGGTTTTATTAGTGACTGGTGTATTAAGTTGGGACGATGTACTTAAAGAAAAGTCTGCGTGGGATACCGTTGTTTGGTTTTCAGCATTAGTAATGATGGCCACTTTTTTAAATAAATTAGGTTTGGTAACGTGGTTTTCAACACTTGTTGAGAGCAATATTGCGCAACTGGGTTTTGACTGGATTGTATCGGCCATTATATTGGTAGCTGTGTATTTTTACGCTCATTACTTTTTTGCCAGTACCACAGCACATATTACTGCTATGTTTGCCGCATTTTACGCCGCAGGTTTGGCGCTTGGCGCTCCGCCTTTATTTTTAGGTTTACTGTTAGCTGGCGCTTCATCACTCATGATGTCGTTAACGCATTACGCAACAGGCACCTCTCCCATAGTGTTTGGCTCAGGCTATGTATCGTTAAAAGACTGGTGGGTAATGGGCCTTATAATGAGCGTTATTAATTTAAGTGTATGGGGAATTATCGGCGGGCTTTGGTGGAAAGCACTTGGGTATTGGTAGTATTGCCTTTGTTAGTTTGGCTTGCACATTTAATACTGCGCACTTGTTTTGGTTAGTTCTACAAATATAAACATTGAGGCTGTTGCAAGGGAGCACTATGGTTTTTAGATTCATAAAGGCAGCATATTCAGACCGAGACTACTTATTAAGCCTCAGAAAACTAACTATGGTTGAACACTTAGAAAATGCGGGTTATTTTTAATACCAATTCGCTTAATTAAGTGATCTATTTTGAGGCTGGAAAAACGTGTTGATAGCTAGGCAAAAAATTCGCTATTTAGTTGTTCTAAATGAGCATTTTTTAACGCAGGTAGCGACACGTTTAGCCCCGCAAAATGATTAAGTATTATTGCGGATTGGTATAACTGAGCAACAGCATGTTTTAAGGCTTGATGACCAATATGACTGCTCCCATCTTATAGTTATAAATGAGGTACCAATTGGTACTTTAAAATACCAAACGCACGCTCAATACGTTGAAATAATGCAATTACAAATACATCCACTGCATCAAAATAAAGGGTATGGGAAAGCGGTTATTAAACAAGTTATTACAAGTGCGCAGTCAAAACCGATTAAACTCACAGTACTTAAAAACAACCCAGCATTAGAACTTTATAAGCGGCTGGGTTTTACTATAACGGATGAGAATAATTACGAGTACCACATGCAAACGCGGGCTACTCGTAGCTAAAATTAGTCGCTTTGATCTCTGAAGTCTTTTTTTCTGAAAATAGTTAAATGCCAACCCCAATGCAAAGAGCCTAATCTTAAAAAGATAGTCGTGAAAAATGAGCCTAAAATACACCAAATGTAATCTACATTAAGGCTAAATAAAGCGGCATAAACTGCACCACCCGCTAAACACGCAGAGGCGTAAGGTTCGCTGCGCATAACCGTTGGTACCTCACGGCAAATTACGTCACGTATTAAACCACCAAATATACCTGTAGTGATACCCATGGTAATTGCGACCACCATGCCAGAGCCATTAATGAGTGCTTTTTCTATCCCCATAATATTAAATAGCGCCATACCAACAGCGTCTACCAATAAAAAGTAGTAGTTATTAACGCGCGGTAAATATCGAATAAATGCAATTGTTGCTATAACGGCCCCATAGGTTGAATATAAATACTCCGGGGTAGCAATCCAAAATACCGGCTTGTTTAAAAGTATATCTCTGAGGGTACCGCCCCCTAGTGCTGTAACGGTTGCAACCACTACGACGCCAAAGCCACTAATGTTTTTTTCATACCCAAGCAACGCCCCTGCAACAGCAAAAAATGCAACACCGAGTAACCCTAGTACCATAAAGTATTCAGCAGTCATGCTAATTCCTTTTTAAAGTTTATAAGGAGTTGTATCAACTTACGTGCCAAAAAACATCCCTTAAAGGTTGAATTAACTTTAAAAAATACATTTAAAAACAACGCTGTAATTTACACTGAATGCAGTTTAAGGTTAGGTTTTATGAAAGGTAATATTTGAGAAGGTAATTATTTTAAAAGTAGGTATTTTTTACACGTTGTTTATAAGCAGGCCCATAAATTAAGCTAACGCTATTTATCCACTCAAAATAAGCAAGATAGCCTACAAAAATTGACTCAAAGATTAATAAGCTAATACCTATCCAACTTACAGAATTACATAAAAAATAACGCTGACATCTACCCTAATTTTATTGTTGACGTAGGTCGGATAAATGGCGAAGCCATGCCATCCGACAATTAATTTATAAACAAAAATAAGAGTTTATTGTGTTGGTAATTAGAATGAGTGTTCTCCTAATTTTTCGTTGCTTATTGGTATTATACGACCATTTAAAAACATGTCCCCTTGGTCAGGTTTAACCACACCAGAAAGCATTTTCATTAATGTGCTTTTACCAGCCCTATTTCCACCTTGGATTTAAATAGTAAGAGCATTCACTTTACCGTGCTTTATTTTTTAAGGCTACGCCGTTATTACCTATGCCTCGATAATTTAGCCGCCCAAAACCATTAACTGACCAAGCGGTCAACAATGGCATAGTAACTGCAATAAACTTACTAATATTAAAAAGTATTTTTGTTACCCGTGCGCAAACAACAAGAAAAAACATACGCCAAGCCTTTATGTATCAGGGCTTTATAAAAATTAAGGGGGTCTGTGTGATTCAATTTTTATTAAATAACACGCCAATTGAAGTACAAGAATGTTCGCCAAGTCTCACCATTTTGGACTGGCTACGCACCAAAAAAGGGAAAGTGGGCACCAAAGAAGGGTGTGCAACTGGCGACTGTGGCGCGTGCACAATTTTAGTGGGTGAAGAGCATATAAATGCAAACGGGCAAACTAGTTGGCAATACAAAACAATGAACAGCTGTTTATTGTTATTAGGTAATGCGCATGCAAAACATATAGTAACGGTAGAGGCTGTGACTACTGGCTTATACCCAAACTTAACCGATTTACACCCCGTACAACGTGCACTGGTGGAGTGTCATGGTTCGCAATGTGGTTTTTGTACGCCGGGTATAATAATGAGCTTGTTGGCTCTTTATATTAATGAACCAACGTACCCTGGTAAAAAAGCGGTTATTCATTCACTTGGTGGTAACTTATGCCGTTGTACAGGTTATAGCCCAATATTACTTGCAGCCGAAAAAGCCTATAGCTATGAACGTAAAGCTGAACCGTACTCAGCAATGGCCGCCCAATTTAAAGCATCACTTAATACGCAATATGATGACGATATTCCATTTTTAAAAAATGGTCCTCGCAAATTTTACTTACCACAAACTGCCCAACAACTTGTTGAGCTAAAAGCGCTTTATCCTTATGCACATTTAGTTGCTGGTGGCACCGACTTTGCCATTGAGCTTAGCCAAAACATGCTCTTACCGGATGTAATTATCTCCCTTAGCCAAGTAAAGGATCTTTGCACCTTGGCAGATAATAACGGTGAGTTACACATAGGTGCAGCGCTACCTTATAGCCAATTTGTTGAGGCATTTTATAACCATTACCCAGAGTCAAAAGAGCTATTTGAACGCTTAGGATCAAGCCAAGTACGTAACAGCGGCACACTCGGTGGCAGCATAGGGAATGCCTCTCCGATTGGCGATCCCGCTCCACTTTTAATCGCTCTTAATGCATCAATGGATTTATTAAGCAGCGCTGGTACGCGCACTATTAAAGTTGCCGACTACTTTATTGATTACAAAAAAACAGTTCTTAAAAGCGATGAAGTAATTAGTAAGTTCACCATCCCAAAGCGCCCAGAGTCACTAAAACTGGCGTGTCATAAAATATCAAAACGCTTTGAAGACGATATATCTACCGTTTGTTTGGTACTTGCTATAGAGCATTCACAAAACATGATTACTCAAGCCCGCTGCGCTATGGGCGGTATGGCAGCTATTCCTAAGCGCGCGCAGCATATTGAGCAAAAGCTGATATCTCAATCATTACGAGTAAGTAGTTTTATAGACGCAGCTACCGCTATTAACGATGACTTTACACCCATGAGCGATGTAAGAAGCAGTGCGCATTACCGCACTACGGTAAGCAAAAACTTATTACAACGCATTGGTATTGAGTTTTGTGAGCCGCAAGCACGCAACAATAACAACATTGCCATTACGAGGATCTCACATGCGTCACTTTGAAATGGATAAACTAAAAGCGCAAGGTGGTAGCGTCGGCCAATCGAAGTATCACGAAAGCGCTATTAAACAAGTTTGTGGCAGTGCAAATTTTGCCGACGATAATCCTGAGCCTTACGGTTGCCTCCATGCCTACCCAGTGCTCGCCCCTGTTACAAGTGGCTTTATTAAATCAATTGATACAAGTCTCGCACTGGCAGTTGAAGGCGTTAAACGTATTTTATCGGCCGAAGATGTACCGGGTAAATTAGATATTGGCCCGGTATTTCCAGGTGATGTACTGCTGACTAGTCATGAAATTCAATACCACGGACAACCTGTATTAATTGTCGTTGCCGACACCTATGAAATAGCGCGTCGCGCAGCGCGTTTAGTGGTTATAGAGTGCGAGCAAACTACACCCATACTCGATATTAAAGAAGCCATTAGCAAAGAGCATTGGGTAAGGCCGCCCCATTCACTTAACCGTGGTAACAGCGAAAACGCCATTAATAACGCAGCCCACCAGCTTAAAGGCGAAATAAACATAGGCGGGCAAGAACACTTTTATTTAGAAGGTCAAATAGCGCTGGCGCAACCTGATAACGACGGGGGCATTCATGTTCAGTGCTCTACGCAACACCCTACTGAGGTGCAGCATTTAGTTGCTAAAATTTTAAAAAAGCCATTTAGCTTTGTAAACGTAGAAACCCGCCGTATGGGCGGTGCTTTTGGTGGCAAAGAAACCCAAGGCGCACCATGGGCATGCCTTGCAGCCCTTGCAGTTTACCACCTTGGCTGCGCAGTAAAAATGCGCCTAGCCCGCAGCGACGATTTTAAATTAACCGGTAAACGCCACCCTTTTTATAATCACTATCATGTCGGTTTTGACGAAAATGGTTTAATAGAAGGTGCCGACATTACCGTAAACGGATTTTGTGGCTACTCGCCTGATTTATCGGATGCAATTGTAGACCGCGCCATGTTTCATGCCGACAACGCCTACTACTACCCAGCCGCCACTATTAGAGGTAATCGCTGCAAAGTAAATACCGTAAGCCATACCGCATTTAGAGGGTTTGGTGGCCCGCAAGGAATGATTATGGGCGAGCTAATAATGGACGATATAGCCGCCAAATTAGGTAAAGATCCGCTTGAGATCAGAAAGCTCAATTTATATAAAAAAGGGCGCGATACCACGCCGTACCATCAAACCGTAGAGCAACATATTTTAATAGATATGATAAGCCAGCTTGAGAAATCGGGTGACTACTGGGAACGTAAAGCCGCTATTAAAGCCTTTAATGCCACATCGCCTATTATAAAAAAAGGCCTTGCGATGACGCCAGTTAAGTACGGTATTTCGTTTACTGTACAACACTTAAACCAAGCCGGTGCATTAGTACATGTATATAGCGATGGCTCTATACATTTAAACCACGGCGGCACCGAAATGGGCCAAGGGCTAAACACCAAAATTGCGCAAATTGTGGCCCATGGCTTTGGGGTCGATTTTAACGCGGTAAGTATTAGCGCTACGCGTACCGACAAAGTACCAAACACCTCACCAACAGCGGCCTCAAGCGGTACCGACTTAAACGGTATGGCGGCGCTAAATGCAGTAAACACAATAAAAGAGCGCTTAATAAACTTTATTACCGAGCACTTTGAAGTAGACAGCCAAAGTATTACATTTAAAGATAACCTCATTACTTTTAATAAAGGTGAAATCAGCTTTAGTGAGCTTGCAAACCTTGCTTATATGAACCGTATATCGCTTTCATCAACGGGTTATTACGCAACCCCTAAAATTCATTACGACAGAGCTAAAGGCGAAGGCCGCCCATTTTTTTACTACGCTCACGGCGTAGCACTGAGTGAAGTAGAAGTAGATACGCTTACGGGCGAAAACACGGTAACCCGCGTTGATATACTGCACGATGTAGGCAGTTCAATTAATCCAGCACTTGATATAGGGCAAATTGAAGGCGCCTTTGTGCAAGGTATGGGCTGGCTAACAACCGAAGACTTACAATGGAATAATAAAGGCCAGCTTGCAAGCTTTGGCCCAGCCAACTACAAAATACCAGCTATTGGCGATACCCCTGCCGAATTTAACGTCAATCTTTATAACTCAGCAAATCCAGAAACCACCGTGTTTAGATCAAAAGCCGTAGGCGAGCCGCCATTTATGCTGGCCTTTAGTGTATGGAGCGCCATTCGTAATGCAATAAGCAGTGTGGCTGATTACAAATACACCGCCCCACTGGATACACCCGCAACCCCAGAGCGAGTATTGAGTGCAATTGAGCAAACCGCTAGCTGGTTTAAGGAGAATCAACATGACTAATTTAAATGAGTCGTTTCAGGGTTTTCATACTCAAAACTGGGCGCAGGCTATAAACGAGCACGAAAAAAGCGGCACTAATTATGTTATTGCCACGGTGCTTGGCACAAATGGCTCAACCCCACGCGGCACAGGCTCAAAAATGGTAATAAGCGGCGAGCATATTTACGACACCCTTGGCGGTGGCCACCTTGAATACGTAGTAATAGAAAAAGCCCGCGAACTACTTGCCAAAGGCGAAGCCGCCCAAGTAATTGAGCAATTTAACCTAGGTGCAAATTTAGGCCAGTGCTGCGGCGGGGCTGCCACCGTTATGCTTGAGTGCATGCAATGCGAGCGCTTTACCCTCGACATTTATGGCGCAGGCCATGTAGCACAAGCGCTTATTGGTATATTGGCACAGCTGCCTATTCGCATACGATGGATAGATAGCCGCGCAGATGTATTCCCACAGGCTATTCCAAATAACGTAGTAAAAGTGGTTGATGAAGAGCCAACAGAACAAGTAAAACGTGCGCCTAAAGCTAACAATTACTTAATACTGACCCATAACCACCAGCTCGACTTTGCACTCACCCAAGCAATTATTAAACGCGCTGATGCCAATTGGCTGGGCGTTATTGGCTCTGACACTAAAGCAAAACGTTTTAAACAACGCCTAGCACATCGCGATTTTACAGCCGATCAAATACAACAAATGACCTGCCCTGTTGGGCTTAAAAATATTACGGGCAAATTACCAATGGAAGTGGCTATTTCGATTAGTGGACAGCTAATTGGCCTTTATCAGGCTATGCAAACCCAAGCGCCAAAACGCCAAGGCTTGCAATGGCGCACACTAAAAAATGCCTTAATTAGCACCACGCAGGAGGAAGTAGACGCATGAGTAGCTTACAAATAAATACGCTAAATGATGCACAAGCAAAACAAGCACTTGAGCATTGCTGCGCGGCCCCTAACTGGGTGGCGGGCATGGTAAAAGCAATGCCATTTAAAAGTGCTCAACAGCTGTTTGAATGCGCACAAAGCATATGGGATAGCCTTGGCGAAAGCGACTATTTAGCTGCCTTTGAAGGCCACCCGCAAATAGGTGATTTATCAACCCTTAGCAAAAAATACGCTGCTACCGCACAAAAAGCGGGGCATGAGCAATCAGGTATGAGCAAAGCAAACGAAGCCGTACTAACCAAAATGATTGCCCTTAATAAAGAGTACCTGAACAAGTTTGGCTTTATTTTTATTGTGTGCGCCAGCGGTAAAACGGCCGAACAAATGCTCGAACTCATAGAGCAGCGCATGCACAACACCCGCAGTACAGAGCTAAATATTGCCGCGGGCGAACAAGCCAAAATAACAAAAATAAGATTGGAGTCATTGCTATGAATAAAAGTATGAAAAAAAGCCCTATAACCACCCATATACTCGATACCAGCACAGGAAAACCAGCAGCAAACGTTGCTGTTAAGCTATTTAAACTTACAAATAACGAATGGGTGCAACTAACCCAAGGCACAACCGATAGCGATGGGCGTATTACCGACTGGCTAAATACAGAGATAGAATTTGCAACCTATAAGCTAGTATTTGATTTAGATAGTTATTATCAAAATCAACCTACCCCAGCGTTTTACCCAGAGGCGCAAATTACCTTTAGATTACAAGATAAAAAGCATCATCATATTCCGTTATTACTTAGCCCATTTGGCTACTCAACGTACAGAGGCAGCTAATAATGAGCACGCAAAACAATAATAACTTAACAGTAGTTTGTGCCAACATACTCGATTTTGTAGACGACCCTGCCATAGCAGGCGACAACGCCCATCGCTATTTTGAAAAAGGCGCGTTAGTTATTCAACAAGGCAAAGTAGTTAAGCTTGGTTACGAGCAAGACATACTGCCAAGCTTAGATAAATCAGCCACTATTATTCGCCACGATGGCAAATTGGTTATGCCCGGCATGATAGACACCCACATACACTTACCACAAACCGAAATGGTGGGGGCGTACGGCGAGCAACTGCTAAGTTGGTTAACCGAGTATGCGTTTCCGACAGAGAAAAAATTTACGTGTAAGCATTATTCAAAAGAGATCTCTAATCGCTTTTTAGACGAGCTACTGCGTAATGGCACAACCACTGCCCTTGTATTTGGCACTGTGCACCCGCAATCGGTTGATGCGTTTTTTAAAGAATCACAAAAACGCAATTTACGTATGATTGCCGGTAAAGTAATGATGGATCGTAACTGCCCTGACGACTTATCTGATTGCGCGCAAACAAGCTATGACGAATCCAAAGCCCTAATAAAAAAATGGCACAATGTTGACAGGCTAAGCTACGCAGTTACACCACGTTTTGCCCCCACATCAACCCCTGAGCAATTACAAAAATGCACTCAGTTACTTGAAGAATACCCAGACACCTACCTGCACACACACCTATCGGAAAACAAAGACGAGTGCGAATGGGTAAAAGGGCTATTTCCAGAAGCCGAAGATTACTTAGGCGTGTACGAGCAAGCAAAAATGGTACGTAAACGCTCAGTATTTGCCCATAGTATTCATTTATCTGAGCGCGAACTTTGCTGCCTTGCAGATAACAATGCGGCAATATCGCACTGCCCTACCTCAAACCTATTTTTAGGATCAGGACTTTTAAATTTAAAAGCCTGTGAAGAGCACGGCATAAACGTAGGCATGGGTACCGATGTAGGCGCAGGAACAAGCTTTTCTCTGCTACAAACAGGTAACGAAGCTTACAAAATCCAACAGTTACAAGGTCAAAAGTTTTCAGCATTTAAGGGGCTGTATTTAGCAACACTCGGCGGTGCTAGAGCGCTCGATTTAGAAGGGACAATTGGTAATTTTGAAGCCGGCTGTGAAGCCGATTTTGTTGTAATGGATTGTTCGGCAACTTCGTTTTTAAAATTTAGAATACAACATGCCAAAACCCTACATGAAAAACTATTTGCAATGATGATGTTAGGCGACGACCGCTGCGTTGAGCAAACCTACATTATGGGTAAAAGCGTGTATAAGCGCGATGATAACAATCAATTTTCAGACACCCGCTCACCGGTATTAGAAGAGGCTTAACTGTTATGGAAAACTATTTATTTGAGCTTGCTCATTTAGTACTGCGTTACTTTCATGTTATTGCTGGTATAGCCTGGATTGGCGCTTCATTTTATTTTGCATGGCTTGATAACAACCTACAAACACCACCGCAGTGGAAAATCGATAAAGGCATAAAAGGCGATTTATGGGCCGTGCATGGCGGTGGCTTTTACGAAGTGGCTAAGTATCAAAATGGCCCAGAACAAATGCCTCACACCCTGCATTGGTTTAAGTGGGAAGCCTACACAACGTGGATCACCGGTATATTACTATTTAGCTTACTTTATTATGTTGGCGCCGACGTATACTTAATTGATAACAGTAAAAGTGAGCTAAGTAAATTTGCAGCTATTGGCGCATCCCTTGGTTTTATTGGCTTAGGTTATGGTGTTTATCGTTTATTGTGTAAAACCCCGCTGGTTGAAAACGGCAAAGTGTTTATTGCTGTAGTTATTGGTTTATTAGCTCTGTGGACTTTTGGGGTTGATCAATTATTTAGCGACCGCGCTGTGTATATTCATGTAGGTGCGCTTATTGGCACGTGTATGGTTGGCAATGTGTATCACATTATTATGCCAGGGCAACGCTATATGGTAAGTGAAGTAGAAGCCGGCCGTATTCCCGAATCGCTCCCAGGACTAAAAGCCAAGCAATGCTCGATACATAATAACTACGCCACGTTACCTGTGGTATTTATTATGCTTAGCAATCACTTTCCTTACACGTATAGCCACAATTTTGGCTGGCTTATTTTAATTGCGCTGTTTGGTATTGGTATGTGGATACGCCATTACTTTAACTTAAAACATCAAGGCGTTAATAAACCTTCAGTACTTATAAGTGGTATTGCAGCATTTTTTGCCCTTATGCTAGCAATAGCACCTTGGCCCAGCAGTACAACAAATGCAGACGAAAACGCGCCTTTACAAGCAAGTATTACCGACGCACAAGCGTGGGATATAATCAGCAAACACTGTACGCAGTGCCACAGCGAAACACCTACCTCTGAGCTTTTTCAAACAGCGCCACTTGGCTTTAAACTCGACTCAATTGAACAGGTGAAAAAGTCGCAAGTACTTGTGCATACTCGCGCCGTAATAACTAAAGACATGCCACTGGCTAATATGACAAAAATGACAGACGCAGAGCGCGAAACGCTCGAGTTTTGGCTCACGGCACTTAAAAAGGAGCAATAAAATGAGCGAGCAATTTAAAAACTACCCACGAGACTTAATTGGTTATGGCCCACATGCGCCTCATGCAAATTGGCCCAATAAAGCACGTATTGCCGTGCAAGTGGTATTAAATTACGAAGAAGGCGGCGAAAACTGTGTATTACATGGTGATGCAGCCGCTGAAACGTTTTTATCAGAAATAGTCAGTGCTCCCCATGTAGAAGACCGCCATATCAGCATGGAGTCTATTTACGAATATGGCTCGCGCGCGGGCGTGTGGAGGTTACTGCGTTTATTTAAAAAATACGATATACCGGTCACCATTTTTGCAGTGGCGATGGCCCTTGAGCGCCACCCTGATGTAGCTAAAGCCTTTGTTGAAGCAGGCCACGAGATTGCAAGCCATGGCCTGCGCTGGATTAATTATCAAAATATAGATAAACAAACCGAGCGCGAACATATGCAACAAGCCATTTACGCCATTAAAAAGCTTACAGGTAAAAAGCCCAAAGGCTGGTATACCGGCCGAACTAGCCCAAATACCGCAGCCCTTGTAGTTGAGAATGGCACATTTTTATATGACGCCGACGATTACAGCGACGATTTGCCCTTTTACAGTATTAAGGAAGGTAAGCCACAACTCATTGTGCCCTACACGCTTGATGTAAACGACATGCGCTTTGCTGCCATACAGGGTTTTAATGCAGGGGATCAGTTTTATAATTATTTAAAAGATGCCTTTGATACGCTTTATGAAGAAGGTGACCCAGAAGGTGAAAACACCCCAAAAATGATGTCGATAGGTTTGCATTGCCGCTTAATTGGCAGACCAGGAAGAATAAAAGCATTAGCACGGTTTTTAGAATATGCCCGCTCGCATGATCAGGTTTGGTTTGCCACGCGCGAACAAATAGCCGAGCACTGGCTTAAAACCCACCCGTATAAAAAAGCATAGTTTATATTTTTTAAAACATAAAAAAGCCCAGCAAAGCTGGGCTTAAATTACTTTAGGAGTAGTGAAATTTATTCAAAAGAAACGGTGATGATATTCGAACACACATTTTCTGTTACACATAATTGGTAATCGTACGATGGTAATGTAGCTCCACGCACGTAATCACGGTAGCGTCCGTTATCTGCAGTGGTATCAACTAACTCACCATTACGGTAAACGCTTAATGACTCTGCACCAACTTCTTCCCAGCTAAGTTCTACACGCATCGTACCTAGGCGTGTTTTGTTAGCGCGTTTTAAGTTCAGTTCAAGGGTCACGTCACTTACAACAACGGCTTGGGTAAATGTATCTGTATTACCTTCACTGTCAGTAACAGTTAGTTCTACATCGTAACTACCCGATTGCGCATATGCATGCACAGGGCTTGAATCTGTTGATGTAGCGCCATCGCCAAAGCTCCAGCTCCATTGTGTAATGTCGTTATTGGCATCATTGCTTGTATCTACAAACGAGGCTGTTAAACCTTGCGTATCAACAGTAAAGCCTGCACGTGGCGGTTGTGCACTTACTTCGCCTATAGCGCTAAGCGTAAGTGACCAGCCATTAATTGTGCCTGTATCAGCGGCTGCAGTATCTTCTACATGAAGAGTCCAGTCACCATTTGCTACTTCGCCATTGAATGCACTAGACGTGAAGCTCTTAACAATATCATCGTTACTACCACCAACATTGCTTTGCAATGTTACCTCTGTACCTTGTGCAGATATTAGTTTTACAACTAAATCACCAGAGTAAGTATGAGTAATATCAACATCGGCGGTTGTGCCAAATACGGTTAAATCATCAGAAACATTAATTACTGAGCTAATCCCCTGTGGAGAATTATCTGGAATTGCTACGCTACCAGTACTGCTGTAGGTAAAGTCATTTAACCCTAATGGTTGTATCATTAATTCAACCGATTGCTGTTTAACAATATCACCCGCAGTGGCAGTTACGGTAAACTCGTAATCTCCCCACTGAGTATCAGTATCGGTTTCAACATTTAGTATCACGTCATCACCAGGGCGCGCTGTAAGCGATGATAAATAAGCACCACCTAATGTTGTTGATAATTCAAGCGTTACTTCCTCATCCCACTCGGCAATTGAGCCAATTGTAAATGTATAGCTTGTAGCCTCTCCAGCTATAATTTGTTGGGTAAGCGGGCTAGCTGATATTTTAAAACCAGGAGTTGGATCCGCATCAATAAGTGCTTGGTTAACATTAAGTCGCGTACCGGCTACCGTTTTCCCCTGCAGTGCAGCATTAGCATCGCCCGAGCTCATTAATAAATCTTTAAGTTCTTGAGTAGATAACTCTGGATTAATAGATAAAACTAGCGCAGCTGCGCCAGCAACATGCGGCGTTGCCATTGACGTACCAGAATACGATGCATAACTTTCACCCGGTGTAGTAGATAAAATAGCTGTACCTGGTGCGCCCATATCAACACTGGTTAAGCCCCAATGAGAGAACCACGAAATATCATCAGTTTGGTTAGTACTTGCAACCGATAGAACACTCGCATTTTCGTAGTTTGATGGATAATGTGGGTTTACATCGTTATCAATAGTGTCGTTACCTGCTGCAGCTACAAACAGTAGCTCCGCAGCTTCACTTGATTCGATTGCATCAGCCAGCGCTTGGCTATAGCCACCGCCACCCCAACTATTATTTAATACGCGGATGTTAACACCAGAGTTTTTTAGGCCAACCATGTAATCAATACACTTGATTGCATCTGATGTTGATCCATTACCTGCTGCATCTAAAAACTTACAACCAACAAGTGATACTTCATGATTTACACCCACTACACCCACAGAGTTATTACCACTCGCACCTATAGTTCCAGACACATGCGTTCCGTGACCTTCATCATCCATAGGGTCGCCAGTATTGGTAATCGCATTGATACCATGAATATCATCGATAAAGCCATTACCGTCATTATCAATACCATCGCCTGCGATTTCAGAGGTATTTACCCACATATTGCTCGCTAAATCGCTATGGCTATAATCAATACCTGTATCGATTACACCAACAACTACATCACGACTACCAGTAGAAATAGTCCACGCTTCTACAGCATCAATATCAGCGTCTGCCGTACCACCGGTCTGACCTTCATTATTTAGGCCCCAAAGCTCATCAAAACGAGGGTCGTTAGGTGCGCTCGCAATACTTACTCGGTAATCTGGCTCAACATATTCAATAGCTTGATGAGACTTTAAACGCTCAATAGCTTCTTTAGTGCTCATGCCAGACACTTTAAATTTAGCAAGGCGACCTGAGAATAATGATGTGAAGTTATCATCAACTTCATCATTATTTAAATCTGTAATTTTTGCTTTAACCAAGCTTCGTGCTTGTTTACGCATTTGAGGTGTTGCATTTTTTTTATATTTAACAATAACAGAGTCACTGCTTGCAGCTGCTTGTGGAAGAGCTCCTGCATCAGGTAATTTAGCCGAAGCCAAACAAGGTAGTAAAGCAAGCGTAATAATAGATAATTTTGTTTTCATTGTTCTATCCATAGTTGGGTTAGCTTAGAAGTACTAAGCGGGTTTGTTCACTATTTCAAGTACAAGGGATCACGTGGCAAGTTATAAGCAAACTAGTAAATACGATATTTGACAAGTTAAAAAGTTAAAAAGAATTAAAAATCATAAATTTTGACCAGTTTGGCTATAAAAAAAACACTAAACACAGTCATTTTAATGAACTGCCCCATTACAACCTTACCCATTATAGGGTCAAACTTTTTTACTGCTTTTGCTTACTATTACATTAAAACCCACCAGTTACACACATAAACCAATGATAATAAAAGGTTAATTATTTGGTAAAAAATGATGATTTAAGAAAATGAAATAGGGGAATACAGTTAATGGGTGATTATGAATTTGAGCTTAAACTTTGTTAGTTCAATATTTATGACAAATTAAAACTTAATTATTTATAGTCACATATTACGCTTCACCTACTTCTAAAGTTACGCAAGCGGATCACAAAAAATATATCGGCACGGCATGCTGAAACAACAAATACCTTATTAAAACCTATAACATTTAGGGTATTTGATTTTAATATTTCAAGGAGAAAATAATGAAGTTGAATAAATCACTTTTAAGTTGTGCTGTTGCAATAGCAATGGGTACCAGCTTTGCCTCATATGCAGATACCGACAACAAATCAGCATCAAACTCAGAACTTAGTACAAAAATATCTATACTTAGCACCGCTAATTCAATGACATTGGCGCAATCGCAAAATAATAACACCGCGATTTTAATGCAAGAGGGAGATAGTAATACTATTGAGGTTTCGACTACTGGAAACGAGAACACAACAGAAGTTACTCAATTACAATCAGGTAATTATGTTGGCGTAACAACAATTGGTAACAACAACGAGCAAGTATATGCCCAAGATGGCGTTGCCAACGGTGTAATTACCGAAGTTACTGGTAATAATAATTACCTAAATGTTTTGCAAAGTGGCCAAGGCTTTTTTGTAAACAACGAAGCTGTCAACATGATTGTTGGTGACGACAATATCGTTGATGTAGAGCAAGGCACTGGTGGTCATTGGTTTTACAACTTAGATATGAAAGGTAATGGCAACGAAATCAGTTCATTACAAACAGGTGAGTGGCATGAAGCTGAATTAACCTCTGTAATGGGCGATCAGAATAGCCTGAGTCTTGAGCAAAACGGTTACTGGAATACCTTCAAAGTGAGTTCTTTACAAGGCAACGATAACGAGCTTGATATTGAACAAGACGGCGATCGTAATACTGTTACCTTCACTGATATTTTAGGCGATGCAAATGAGCTTTCAATTGAGCAAGAAGGCAATACTAACGCAGTAACATTTGTAGCTGTATTAGGCGATGAAAACGAAATTGATTTAGACCAAGAAGGTTCTTTAAATACTATCGAATCAAACTTATTCGAAGGTCAAAACAACGAAGTTACAGTAACTCAGGTTGATTTAAGCAACTCAACAACCGTTGATATTATTGGTGACGATAATGAATTAACGGCTACACAAGTTGGCTTATTAAATGATGCTTACATGGGCGTTTTAGGTACCGATAACGAATTTATGATTAACCAAGTAGGTGAATCAAATTCAGCACACGTTGTTAACTTTAATGGGTCTGAAAATGACGTTAACGTTATTCAGTCTGGCCAAGAAAACACTGCTGTTGTTGAGTCTTCATACCCTGATATATCTCTAACATCAAACGACAACGATATCGATATTATGCAAAATGGTTCTCAAAACGAAGCCATGGTTACACTTGCAGGTATTTTAGATAGCAACATGAACCAAATTGACCTAGCTCAAACAGGTGAAATGAACGTAGTTGATATGATGGTTGAAGGTAATGGCCACAGCATTGATATTTCACAAACTGGCGAAGGTAACTGGGTAGTTGGAATGGATCAACCTGCATTTTTAGTAGGTGGTGTAAACGTTTCGTTTAGCGTAACTCAAATGGGTAACGATAACATTGTTGAAGGCGCCGTAATTGGTTTCAACAGCACTGTTTCAGTGACCCAAATTGGTGACGGTAACGTGACTTCTATTACTCAAATGTAATTATTGAGGTTGGGGAGAGCAACTCTCCCCATTTAGTTATGCATAATAATAAAAACCATTACCAAGTATTATTACTTACGCTTTCTCTGTTTTTAATGCCCGCATCTTATGCCGCTGAAGAGTTGGAGATTGACGGCCTACTACTTGATAGGAGTATTAGCCGCTTTGGTCATCAGTTCTATTTTGAGTTTTCTAATTACTGGCGAGATCTCCCTTCAACTGCAGGTTTTAACATTGAAATTAAAGAAACGGTCATTCCAAAAGCAGGCACAAAGCTGTCGTTAATAATGAATAACCAACTTGTTTACGCAACTTATTTAGGTAGACGACTAGAGCCTTTAAATGAGCGTGTGGAGCAGGCTGTTTATACAGTGATAGATGCAATGGCTCGCGAAAACATGGCAGTGTCAACACCCGATATGGCTAAAGATGGATGGTAAAATGAAAAATATAGCCCTTATAATAATAACAACATTAAGCTTTTCAGCAGCAGCAACTGAAATAATTTACACCCCAATTAACCCAAGCTTTGGTGGTAACCCACTCAATGCAAATATGCTGTTGAGTAAAGCCCAAGCTCAAAACAAGCATAAAGCACCGGTAGTAGAAAAAGGTTACGCTGAACAATTTCAAGAAACTCTAGAGCGCACCTATTTAAACCGTATGGTAAGAGAAATTACCGATATGGCATTTGGTGAGGACATAGAAGATAGCCTTTTCAATCAAGACTCCATATTTATGAGTGGCGATTATCAAATTGAAGTTATAACCAGCACAACCGATTCTATTACAGTAAGAATAACAAATATAATTGATGACACCGTGGTGATCATTGAAGTACCGAGGTTTGGATAATGTATAAACTACTAATAACAATAATATTAATAGGATTGAGCGGTTGTGCGAGCCTAGGGAATTTAATCCCACCATCGCAACAAAAAGCAGTTAGTTTAGAACCAACCGAATTATTCGCAGATCTGAAAAACTTACCAAAACCGGTCGGGAGTATTCCTGTATCAGTATACTCATTTAGAGATCAAACAGGTCAATATAAGCCACAAACTAACGTTAGCTCATTTTCGACTGCCGTTACTCAAGGTGCTAACTCAATACTCATACAAGCATTACATGAATCTGATTGGTTTACGCCGGTAGAGCGTGAAGGTTTACAAAACATTTTAACAGAGCGAAAAATTATTCGTGCGGGCCAAGCCGATAATCCTAACCAAGCTGATTTACCCCCGCTAACAACCGCAAAAATCATTTTAGAGGGCGGTATCATAAGCTACGACACTAATGTAAAAACAGGTGGTTTGGGTATGGAATACTTTGGTATAGGCGCATCAGAGCTTTACCGCGAAGATGCTATTTCAATATACTTACGCGCTGTTGATGTTCGTACAGGACAAGTACTACTAAGTGTAGCCACCAGCAAAAAAGTACTTAGCCAAGAAATGCGTGCAGGCTTTTTTAGATACGTAAGCTACAAACGACTGGCAGAAGCAGAAGCAGGCTTTAGCGACAATGAACCTATGAGTATTTGTGTTACCCAAGCAATAGAAAAAGCACTCACAGATCTCATAACAAAAGGTATTGATAAAGGCTTATGGGCTAAAAAATCGGCGTAAACTGATTTCCTGGATTAACTAAAGGCTACATATTGTAGCCTTTATAGGTTGTGTGATTAGTAAGTTGAAAGTACTTCGCTAACCCAACCCTTATAAAAAATCTAGAGGATAAAGTTTTTACTTTAATAACTTTAATAAAGTATTGGTGGCTTTACTCTTATTTAGCCATTGGCAGCAAAACCGATATATAGCGCTGCGCCCAATTAGCAAGCTCCACCCTGTTGCGTGAGTTAGTTTTTTTAAACGCACTGTATAAATGTGTTTTTACAGTGTGGTCGCTAATGTTAAGTTTATCAGCGATTGTATTGTTACTCGCCCCCTGTGCAATTAAATGAATAACAGACTTTTCTCGTTTTGTTAAATGATCGTAATCGTCCTGCTTTAATTCAATGTCGTCGTGTAAGCTATTAAACGACGATGCCACGGCTAAAATATCGTTAAAAGCTTTTGAAATCACTTTACGCGTAAACCAAAGCTCGCCAGTATTAACACGAAGTAACCCTTTAAAAATATCTTCTGGTGGATCAGATTTATAAAAAACACCATTAAAATGGTTAAGCAATAAGTTTTGCTCGCACACATCTTCTTTATCAACATTAAAAATGACAACGCTATAGTGTTTAGCTAAACAAATAAGGTCAGTCGGAATAAGGTCTTGCCATTTGCTTTTAGCACCATCTATTAAAAACAAATCATAATTTGTGCGCTGCTCAGCTTTAGGAATAACCTCGTCCATTTTAATATCACCAAACAAAGCTTGTAGTGTTCTTAAAATAGCGGTGTAGTTGTGTGAATGAAAAGATGATTGAAACGTTGTTTTTACAAATACCGAGTTTTTATGGGGCATAAATTTCGTCCTTGAAACATTTACACTACATTACCTAAATCAAATACAACTTACAATGGGATTTTGATATTAAAGTACTGTTATTCTTTCTCATCCTAAAATAGATAAAAATCAATTAAATCAATGCAAAACCTTCATCAATTTTATTTTTAAAATTGCTTTTATAAGATAAATAACAGATCGGATTAGTGACTTAATAACTTATAAAGCCTTAAATATGCATTAGCCTAAACTAACTTTAAGATCAATTATTCTATACTCGCTTTTAGTTTATTTAGCGCATCAACCGAAAAACCTCGATCATAAAAATATAAAATTTCGCCGCTGTTATTTATAAGTACCACACGTGAGTTATTTGGGCTTTGATTACCTGTAAACTTTTGAACTGTTTCACCATCTTTATAAATAGTGATTACCCCACCCCATAATTCTTTAGGGATGCCTTTGCGCATACCGCTGTCTATAAATGTGCTAAACATACGTGGTGCCATGCCGGCAATGGTTGGTAGTTCGTATGTAGGGAGCGTTACACCCGCCATATCTAAACCAATTAACCAACGGTCTATATCAAACTGACTATCTTGCTTGTACCCAATGAGCAGCAGTGTTTTATCTGCTTTAAAATCGCTGGGTATAGTCACCATGCTTTGCTCTAAACTTTCGCCGCTAATGCTTGGGAACTGTTTACCTGTTAATTGCTGGTTTGGATACTGTGTTGTACATGCACTAAGTAGTAAAAATGCAAAAGCACTTAATGTTAATTTGATCATAATAAACCTAATATTTATAAATTTCATAATGATACGTTTAGTATGGCAGCTGAGATCTAAAAATGCTGATTAGTTATATAATTTTTAAATTTAGACGCCGTCATGGGCTTACCATACTTCCAACCCTGTCCATAATGCACACCCGCCATTTTTAAAATAGCTTCTTGCTCAGTGGTTTCAATCCCTTCTGCCACACAGGTATAATTAAACTTATGCACAAGTTCCATAATATTTGGGATCATAGAGGCTTTTAAGCCCTCAGTTGCTATATCTTGAACAAACGTACGATCAATTTTAAGTTGATGAAAGCTCAAATTTTGTAAGTTTCTTAAATTCGAATAACCCGTACCAAAGTCATCTAATGATAAGTTAAATCCCGATTCCACTAAGGTTCTAAAATGAGCATGCGCAATGCTTGTATCAAGGTATTCGTCTTCAGTTATCTCTAAACAAATAATAAAGCGTGAGTTGGTAAGCTCTGTAATTTGCGGCAGTAACGACACATTACCCAGCTCTACATCACACGGAAATATATTAAGCGACACTTTAAAGCCTTCTGGCAATAACTCTATAGAGGTTAACTCTTTTATTGTGGTAGCAATCATTGCCTCAGTAAAAGTCCAAGTTAAATTATTTTTTCTAATAACCGGAATAAACTCATCTGGAAATAAAGCACCGTACTTATCTTCAAAACGTGCAAGTACCTCGCAACCAATCAGCTTGCCACTTTGCAAACAAATAATGGGCTGGTAAGTCCAATAAAATGATCCCTTTTTGAGCCCTTTACGAATACGTTGATTGGTAGAGCGGCGTGCAGCAATCCTCGCATCAACTATTAACGCACTCGATATGCCCGCTAAACAGGTTAAAATTAACGAAATTATTAATAATAAGTGATTATTAGAAAAAAACAGACTCCAAGGCAAGTGCACTACTACACAATATTGACTACTTGTAGAACTGCAAACTGAGTTAGTTTCGTAAGGAAAAAAAACGCTGTTTTTTACCTGCTGGTACAGCCCCTCTTTACCTGCTAAATGATGCAAAGCATTTGGTGTTTTATAAATAACTTCCCAATCTGGCGCAGTAATTCCGATGTTGGTAAAGGGCGTGCTCTGCATAATTAAATTATAATCCCCTTGTCTGACTATAATTACCTCCATAGGGCGCTCACTAAATAATAATAGATAAAGCTCTGGCTCAAAACGAATCCTCACCTGTTCATCATCTCGAATAAAGTCAGGCTGTTTGTCGTTAATTGGTTTACTTAATAAGCCTGCACCCGTAGTGCAAACTAGCTGGTTACCTTTAAAAAAGCCTATATCAATTACATATTTTGCATCAAATAAAGCGCGGCGCATCTCAAGAAGGGTTGTGTTGTCACACTGCTTAAACGCAAGCTTATTTAATGGGGTAAGAATTCGACGCCTCTCTGCAATTGCACCTTCTACATGACCGAGAATATATTCAGCATCAGACTTTGTTTGTGCTGTTAACTGCTGCGCTGCAAAATTGAGCAAAATAAAACAGCCAATTACAAAAACTAACCCTCCGGTTAAAACGGCTATAATAGATTTTTGTTGGTACTTTTTCATAGCATCTCGAAGTTGTTAATTTATATCACTACTTTATTAGATGATTGCATAAGTCGCATTAAATTCAAACAGATCGATTTAAGAATTATTGAACGAATTTTGAATAAACTGAGTGATTTTAGCGCTTACCGTTAAATGCTGATTACTTTCAAAGTGAATCCCATCACCGGCTGTTACATTAATAAATGTATTAAAATCAATAAAAGTACATTTATGAGTAGCCCCAACGCTTTTGAATGCACTAGAGAGCTCTGTTGCTTTTATATCTGCACCTTCGTAAATACGCGAATACTGCTCGGTGATTCTTATTTTAGGTGGGCTAGCAATAATAATTTTAGGAGATTTTAAAGTACTACCTTGCTGATAATAAATATGTATTGAGTTAATTAAATCATTTAACCCATCTGCTATTAAACTAGGTGTTAAATTAAAACGTTTTTTAAGATCGTTTGTACCAAGGGCAATAATAATAAAGTCGAGCTCATGCTTATCCAAATAAGGCTTTAGATAACTAACACCATTAAGCACGCCATCAAACGGTGGATTATGCACTAACGTGCGGTTAGGCTGCCCTGCCTCTATTACGTTAAAGCCACACCCTAAGTTTTTATTTAATAACGATGTCCAACGGGTATTTTCATCAAAGCGTTTTCCCGTTACAGGGTTTAAACCCCACGTATTAGAATCACCAAAGCAGAGAATATTTTTTGTCATGTTAATTATTAAAATGGATTGAGTGTATAACCCTGCTGTTGCAGCTGGGCATGTGCTGTCATCGCCGAAAGTGACATTTGCACACCTTCAATTAGTTGTTCTGGTGCTACTTTATAATGCGTAGCCGATTGCCCACATACATAAACCACGGTGTTATTGGCCAACAATTGCTTTATTAAACTTTGATTTTTGTTATCTGCTTTAAAACGTTCTTTATATTCACTATTAGCCAATACATCAACGCTAGCACTACCATGTACCACTAACGCTAATTGAATGTTATCTGGCTTTACACCGTGTGCTATATGCATATTAATAAAACGTGCAAGTGAGTTCATTGAATTGTTCTGCTCACCTTTTTTAGCGCCATCACCAACATCAAAGGCTATTTTAAATACCGTAGAGTCACTTATCTGAACATGCTCCGGGACACTATAAAAGTAACCAAAGTCTTTAATAAGGTTTTCACCCGCTTGCGAAAATGGGCTTATAAGTAAAAGTAATAATAGGTATTTCATAAACAATCCTGTGTTTTAAATAAGTTAACCTATTTATAAAACTAACAGAAGCAAAGAAAAAAGGGCAGCTTATCATGCTGCCGATTGAGTGTTTTTATGATGATGGTTAATAAACTGCATACCTAAATAGCTAAATGTTCGTTTAAACATTTCTACAAAAATATCAGGCGCTTCAAGCGATGATCCGTTTGATAACAACGAAAAATCTTTATTACGTAAAGCCTGTAACTTCGGCTTCAAGGTTTCGTCATCCATGTAATCTGTGATCCTATCTATAAAAGACTTCATTTGTACCGTAGTGTTATACCAATAAACAGGAGACGCGAACACCCAATGGTCGTACTTTAAAAGTGCTTCAAATAGCGCGTAAAAGTCATCATTTTTATAGTTTTTGTCATAACAATACGGCGCAATTTTATAATCATCCAGACAAATTACGCGCACATCATTTTGCTCGGCAAAGCTATTAACATGGGCTGTGGTATTGCCGTTTTTTCGTGCGCTTGAATAAATAATAACTGTATTACGCTCAAGTTTTTGTTGCATTTAGTTAGCTCCTTTTTTAATGTGGTAGAAGCTTAAAACCTCAAGTTATATTGAGGTCAACTGAAGGATTAAAATAATGCCACTAGGACAAAAAAAATTAACCGAAGCTAACCTAACCGTTGGCTATGTAGCAAAAAGAAGTGGTGTAAAAGTATCTACTCTTCACTTTTACGAAACTAAGTTTTTAATTAAGAGCTGGCGAAATAATGGTAATCAGCGACGTTATAAACCTGATGTATTACGCCGTGTAGCTGTAATAAAAGCAGCTCAAGCGATGGGAATTACGCTCGATGAAATTAAAAATACCTTATCTACCCTACCCGACAACCGCACACCAACAAAACAAGACTGGTCAGCACTTTCAAAACATTGGCAAGCGCAACTTGATGAGCGAATTGCGCATATGCAACGCCTGCGCGACAAAGTAGACGGTTGTATAGGATGTGGTTGCTTATCACTTAAAAGTTGCCCAATTTACAATAAAGATGACCACTTAGGCGATAAAGAGAGCGGAGCTGTACTTTTAAATTCTGAGCTTATACTTGTGTAAAAAGTTCAGGTCTTTTATGTATAACAAAATAAGCATTCCCCATTAGGAGTTAGCCAACAAGGTCTAAATATAACTTCAGGCGCTACAAAACAAACTCTCGATTCATCAATATAAAGCCAAGAGCTTTCTCGTTTAGTTGACTCAATAGATAATTTAATAAAATAATTTACAATTTTAGCCGGGCCATACTCGAATGGTTTCTTTTATATAGATAAATATGTGAAAAATATATTCAATGTGGGTAGGAGCATTGCTAACTGGTTAGTTTTTGAGTATTCTTGTGCGCCTCAAAAGGAAGCAAATATTCAAGGAATAAGCTGTTGGAACCAACTAATCACGCCTCTGAAAGTAATACAAAACCACCTGTAGTTACTCAAAAGTTTTCGCAAGCCCTTAAAACAGCGGATCATAAAGAACTAAAAAGCACTGGCTTTTGGTTAAATCAATTTTTTATGGTTATTTCTACTGTATTTGGCGTGTATTTAGCTGCTCAAAGCGGCTTAGAACAAGCGCTTAAATTTGACTCATTTAGTAAAATGGAAGATAACTACTATTTGCGCACCTCCTTATTTGACGAAGTTGCTGATAATGCAAACAGTATGGAAGAGTATGCTAATTTACTTGCAAAAAGCCCATCAATAAAAGAAATTGAGTATTTTAAACCAACACTCGAAAAGTACATTTGGCAAACGATGCAGTACTCACCAACTACGCTCGAAACCCCAAGTGAATTACTAACGCAAATACGTCGATTTTACTCAAGAGCTAAATTTTTAATAGACGCTGTAGCTAATAAAAGGATTTCCGCTAGACAAGCAGCTGAAGAATTAAAAGAGATTACTAATTTAATTAAAACTCAAACACTCCCTGCATTAAAAAATAGCGCTAAACAATTAAAAATGGAATTACAGCAGAATGATATTTCTGTTGGTTCGTTAAAGGAACTTACAAATGCCAACTAAAAGCTGTCCACATTGTAAAGATCATCCACTAGAAGTAACCAATTATCAGGGTGAAGAAATAGATATTTGCCGTGAATGTGGTGGCTTATGGTTCGAAAAAAATGAAGTAAATCGCATGATTTCCGAGATAAATGACGGCCCAGAAGGTGATAAATTTGAAACTCACTTTGGTGAGCCATTAGGCGTTTCTGAGCTTGACTGCCCTGATTGTAAAAAAAGTTTAGAACGTTTTCACTTACTGGAAGCTTTTCATACCGAAATTGATGTTTGTAGACACTGCGATGGCACCTGGATTGATAAAGACGAACTTGAAAGTGTTGAAAAAAGCCCTGAAATAAAGGTGAGTTTAGGCGAGCTAAATCAAAAAGTGAGTTGGAAAACCTACTTGTTTCAATTTTTAACGCAAATGCCTGTTGAATATAATATTAAGCCACAAAAGACTCCTTGGGTAACTCGCGGTCTTATTGTTTTAAATACATTGATTTTTGCACTTTATTTTTTAAACCCGAGCTCATTCAGCTATGTTATTGATAACTTTGCCATGACACCTGCAGATTTAAGCAAAGGTAATGAGCTATGGACTGTATTAACTTGCGTATTTTTACATGGTTCAATAATGCATTTAGTTGGCAATATGTACTTTTTATACATCGTTGGCGATAACTTAGAAGACGTGTTAGGCCATAAACGCTTTTTGTTATGGTATTTAGCCTGTGGACTACTCGCATCGTTTGCAAGCTACATTGTAAGCCCAATGTCTACAATTCCAGGCGTGGGTGCAAGTGGCGCTATAGCCGGTTTATTTGGCATGTATTTAATGTGGTTCAGACACGCAAGCCTTACTTTTATGTTTATAATTTATCAGAAGAAACTTTCTGCGGTATGGTTCTTCGCTATTTGGTTAGGATTTAACATTTTTGGTGCAGTAACAGGCCCCGATGGCATTGATTATGGTGCGCATATTGGTGGCTTTATAGCTGGACTAATTATTGGTTATATTTTGAAAAGTAAAATATTAGAGCAAAACCCTATAATTCGTTTACTAAACCAAAATGAAGCACAGTTAAAACGTTAATCGTTATATTAAAGCCACTAATAGATAAACATTAGTGGCTTTATAAAACTTTTCACTAATTTCTATAACTTACAACGTGTATAAACTGTATAAAATTGACCCGTGTTTTTTATCGGTATATCGTATGTTATTGGCTCTTCAGTAAGTTCGCATTCAAAGTTATTTAATATATCAGACAGCAGTACTTGCTCTTCGGTGAACTGTATAGTGGTGTACCATAAGATTGAATCTTCATCTTTTTTGTTTTCAATATAAATACTCTGTAGCAAAGAGCTATTAAAAAACATGTTTGAAGGCTTTGAACTGCGTATTTTTTTGTTATTAAAATAGAAGTAGCCAGCACTATCACTTATTGCTTCATCAATATAAGTGTCGCCATAAATGAGTTCTCTTGTTACTTTAACACCTTGTTGAGGCTCACCATTATTTAATAGCCTGCCTTTTACAGGCAACGACAACGTAACGTCTTGTTTGTTAAAAAAGCCAAACATATCTGCACATCCTTGCATTGGTATTAATAAAAATAGAATAAGCGTTAAAGTCACGCTAGCCGATCTTGCCTTGATCATAAAAATCCCTCTTATATTTGTATTTTTAGCCTAACAACAAAAGCCAACTTGTGACATATTTTAAATCGCTATTCTTAGAGTTATGCCTAAATAGATTTAGTTGATTTACTGGCGATATTAAAAATAACAATAATAGAAATGACTAAGTATTTATATATTAGCTTTAAGCGAGATAAGCTGATCTTAAAGTATTAGAAGTAATAAATATAAGATGTCATATTGTCAATTAACTAAAATACACAAACCGTTTAACATTCTTCGTAGAATTGATTGAAGATTATTTTTTAGACTGCGAGCCGCCTAAGTACTTATAATTAAACATATACTCCTTTAGTAAACTCAAACTATGTATAGCTCAGACTTCCTTTAAGTTATAAAGCGACTTTTATAATGCGCTTAAGGTATTCCCATAAACAGTTGTAGCGCTAAACGCTTTGCTTTGTATTTCCATGTTAGTTTTTCAATACGCTCAGGCTCACCTTTAAAGTGTAACCAAGGCTTAATTATTTCTTTGTTAGGTGTCGCTCTGAGCCAATTAAAATGAGCAGCCTCTTTATTAAATTTTTGCCATATTTCGGCTTGTTGATCAAGTGAAAAGTCGCTCCAAAATTTATTAGGTCTGTCATTTTTTTTATCAAATTCAGCGGTGGGTTCATCAAGGTGTCGGTAGTTTTCATACTCAGGTACATCAGGAAGTGGTTGGTTGTT
>NZ_JADYXI010000030.1:0-30777 GCF_015864375.1 Pseudoalteromonas sp. SWYJZ19 | reverse complement strand
TGCCGAACTCAGTAGTGAAACGAAACAGCGCCGATGATAGTGTAGCATTTGCTATGTGAAAGTAGGACATTACCAGGCTTCAAATTGTAGAAAGCCCGAATCTAACGATTCGGGCTTTTTTTACGTCTGCAGAAAAGTGAGATGCGCGCAATTAATACACACTACATCAACACGCATCACGTAGGGCGGGCGAGCATAGCGACTCCCGACGCTAGAATCACAACAAAAATCCTCAATACCCCAGTCGGCCAATACAGCAGCATTTGCTACGTGACTTTCTACTGCTGTGGGCACTACGACATTCTACTGCGTAGCGCACCGATTTCAAATTATAGAGAGTCCTAATCGAAAGAGTCGGGCTTTTTTTACGTCTGCAGAAAAGTGAAATACGCGCAATTAACACACACTCACATCAACACGCAGGGCGGGCGAGCAAAGCGACTCCTGCTGTTAAAATTATAAAAACCTACGCTCTACGATGAGTGCGCAGCATTTTCACTATGACTCTCCACCGCTGAAGGTATCATGACATCACACAAGCATTAAGTTGTAGAGCTCCCGAACCTAACGAGCTGGGCTTTTTACATTTTTAGAAAAGTGATTCAGGTATTCCTCTAGAGCGAAGCGTCTCTCAGTGAATAATCTACTTAATTTAACGAGTTAAAGTGGCATCGCCGATGCGAGTGTAGTTTTTCACTGTGACTTCCTAACGCTGAGGGTACTATTGCACTGTACAAAGCTTCGAATTAAAGAAAGTCCTAACCTAAATAGTCGTTTTTTTGCATATATAGAATGTAAAAATATGAGTGAATAATATCAATTCAAATATATAAGCAGATTGGTATTATATAAAAAGTATGAGATCCTCATAAATCAAAGTTATTTTAAATTAATGGTATGAGTTAATGATTACTCGTTAACAAACTACTGACTTAACTTGTTTATGAAGGCAATGAATACTAATATAATTTCATGACCTTATAACTAAAATTTATTGAGTTAGTTGTTTTAAAATTACTACCAATAATGATTGTGAGCTGTAACTAGATGCCCTATGAAACATTTTTAGATGACTCTACTTCGCTAGTTGAATTTACACGTATTTACTTAGCTATTTTTTATACTTTTGTTGCGGGGTTTTATACATTTAGAATTATTTATAAAAATAGAGACACACCATCAGGCGTTATTTATCCCGGAGATAAGTTTTGTACTAGTTGGTGGAACCATATGGTTTTTAAGTTTTTCAGGGCTGCTATTTGGTTTATATGTGTAATTAGAGTGTTTGTACCTGAGTTAGATAGCTACCTTGGGCTATTTCCAATTCTCAATGGCTGGCCAGGTGTATTATTTGGCGATATTTTATTGAGTGCAGGTTTTATTTTGACGATGTTTGTACATTTTCATATGGCAGCACTTTGGCGTTCAGGAATTGATCCTAAGGGACCACATGAGCTTAAAACATCAGGACTATATGAATACTCTAGGAATCCGATGTATTTAGGTGTTGTAGCTGCACAGGTGGGTTTCTTTTTAGCCTTACCTAGTATATTTAGTTTGACCTGTTTGGTTATTGGTTTTATAGCTATATATAGACAGACGTTAGTTGAAGAAGCTCATTTAGCTCATCGCTTTTCAACACAATATAAAGAGTATAAACAACTAGTCCCTCGCTGGTTATAGCTTGGGATTGAGCTTTAAATACATGAAATTTTAACGCAAGAGTAAAGACGTGTTCTGTGTTGGCTTGCTAAAATTTAGCAAGATGGACATAAATCAGATCACTTCTTTTTGTTTTATACCAATTCGCTTAATTAAGTGATCTATTTTGAGGATGGAAAAACGTGTTGATAGCTAGGCAAAAAATTTGCTATTTAGTTGTTCTAAATGAGAATTTTTTAACACAGGTAGCGACACATTCAGCCCCGCAAAATGATTAAGTATTATTGCGGATTGGTATTATATACTTTTTAATAAACTCTTTTTTAGAAACTGCCTTTGAAAAAATGTAGCCTTGGATATAATCGCAAGCAAGCTGCTTTAATAGATCGTATTGTTTTTGTGTTTCTACGCCTTCAGCAACAACCATAACATCTAAATTATGTGCCATAGTAATAATTGCTTTAACGAGAGCAATACTATTATCGTTTGATTCAATATCGCTTATAAATGAGCGATCTATTTTTAAAATATCTATATCTAAGCGCTGTAGATACGCCAAAGAAGAATAACCAACACCAAAGTCGTCAATCGCTATGTCTATATTAATAGTGCTTAAGCGTTTTAATTGTCGCTGTATTGACGAATCTGGATCCATTAAGGTATTTTCAGTGACTTCAATTAAAATAGTGTTGGCGGGTAGTTGGTACTTTTTACTTGCAACAATCCATTCATCCACCCAGCAACCAGCGCGGTCAATTTCAAGAGGTGATGTATTTACACTGACTTGAATTGTCTTTTCACTTAAAACATTGAATTGGACGGTATCTTGAATTGCTTGAGACTTTACCCATTGGCCTATGTCGTTTATTAATCCGTTTTTTTCAGCAACAGGTATAAATTCATTGGGCCCTATTAGGCCTCGTTCAGGGTGGTTCCAACGAATAAGGGCTTCAGCTTTTGGTACTGATTTCCCATCAATTGAAAATATAGGTTGGTAATATAATTCAAATTGGTTTTTTACAATTGCAGTGCGTATCTCTTCTATCAGGCGACGCTTTTCTGTGGCTTTTTCTTCTATAGCATAGGAGAAAAACTCATAGCGATTCCGCCCTTTATTTTTAGATAAATACATCGCTTGATCAGCACGTCTAACAAGCTCTTCTACTGTTAAACCATCAACAGGGAAAAACGTTAAACCTATGCTTGCGGTAACATAGACTGTTTCTTTTTTTATTTTAATACTCTGCATTAAACTACTTTTTACAGCTTCGGCAATTTTTGATGCTTCATCAGGGCTACTTACACCCTCTAAAATTAATGTAAATTCGTCTCCACCCAAGCGTGCTACTGTATCTTTTGTTGTTATACAGCTTTGCAGCCTCGTTGCTACCTGGTGTAATAATAAATCACCGTAGTCATGTCCAAGGCTGTCGTTTACTTCTTTAAAACCATCTAAATCTATAAATATAAGTGCGAATTTCATTCCTTTAACACTTACTAAGCTTTGTAGTTTTTCGTAAAAATACCGTCTGTTCGGCAAATCAGTTAACCCGTCTTGGTAAGCATATTGTTGCAACTGAATATTTGCATTTTCAAGTTCATTAGTACGAAGCCTAACTTGGTTTTCTAATGAACTTTCTCTTTGCTCAATGTTGTATAGCATATCGTTAAAACAAGAAGTTAACTGTCCGACTTCATCTTGTGATAGTTGTTTAGCGCGTAAACTATAATCATGTGACGTTGTTATTTTATTTGCTGTTTGTGCTAAATATAAAATAGGGTTTAAAAAGCGGCGCCTTAGCAAAAGGGATAAAATGAGGCTGATAGCAAAGGTAAAGACCATCAAAATCATTATAAATTTAAAGTAAAAAGTGATTCTGTCTTGAATGTAACTGTTGTTAGCGCGTATTTTTAATACGCCATAATCATGCATATCGAGCTGAAGGGGGGTATTAACCTCAATGCTTTGTTCTATTTCTTCATTTTCGGCTTGAGCAATAACAAGTTGTTCACCAGTCATACTCGTTACCATTATACTAATAACATCTGAGCGTATAAGTATTGGGTTTATAAGCTCTTGTACTGCATCTATATCATTAAACATAAGTGCAGCAGTTATATTGGGTGAAAGCATTTTAGACAGCGACCCCAGGCTTTCTATTTGTTCTTCTTTAGCGCTGGTGATTTCATAAGCACTAAATACAATGGTCACTGTAGCGGTTGATACAAGTGCGACACTCATTAAGATGAATAATAATTTTTTGCTCATTGTATTTAATGCAAATAGTTTTTTCATTGCATTACCTATCTACAACGCGTGCAAGTCGTAGTACTTTTGAACTCATAGTAATGCCTGCATCTTTAAGCTGTTGTGGTGCAATTTCAAAGCGAATTTTACCACTGGAAAGAAAGAATCTGATATGGCCGCCATTTTCAATAAATGAGTCTGTTTCACCAATGACCATAATATTTTTTAGATCTAAAGGAGTTATGTTTTGCCACTGGGCAAATGTATCTGAGGTGATAAATAGCATGTTACACGCAGATGTTGTGACTTCATCAATAGTGACTAATTTATTATGTAAAGGTAATTTTTTTATAGTGCGATTTTTTAGAGCGGTGTTAGCCACATCAATAAAGTATTTATCAGGGCTACAAATAGTAAATTGATCAAGGGGCTCTAAATGAGAATCCCAGTGTCCAAAACGTGCAAAGTTATACAAGAAGCCTGCTTTTAGCATGTATTCTTTTTCAACAGCGTCAACGCTGGTACTTAAAAGTACCAAGGCTATTAAGCTTCTGTGAATTAGACTTCTTAATTTAATCATCTAATTAGCTTAGAAATTTGCTGAAATTGTAAACGTAATACATTCATCAATATAGTTTGGTAATGTATAGGTTTCGCGCGTATTACTGTACTCAATATGTGAACCTGAAAATAGGTTTTTACCCGAAACTGCAGTAGACCACACAGGAGTAGCCTGCCAATTCCAACTAATATCTAACGTTGTGTAATTATCAGTATTATATGCATTTGAGTTTACTGCTCGTAATGTCGCAAACACGTTATGGTTGGTTAAAAAAGAATAATCGGCTTTTGCAAATAACTGCCTGTTTTTAGAGTCATACCCGATAGCGGGCTCTACTCTAGGAGGTAAATCGTAGTTATAATCGGTGTAACTATAACCAAACTCAGTATTGAGATTATCAATTGGTTGCCATGATACTACTAAGTCGAACCCTTTAGTGGTTGTGTCTGCTACAGATGCAAAGTCTAAATCTATACGAGTCATTGTTAGTGCTTGAAATACTTCTGGAATTCTCCCTGCTAGAAATAAATCAAGTATAGGAGTGAATTGTTCAGCATGTGTATTCATATCAATAACCGCTACGTTTTTAGCATCGGTATAATAAGTAGAAAGATCCAATGACCAATCGTTAGCAGTAAAACGGTAGCCTAATTCATAAGATAGATAGTTTTCTGATGTAACTTTGTCATTACCATTTAGGTAGGTTGCAATTCGGTAGTCGTCTATTTGGTCAAAGCCTGAACTTAAACCGGTAAGATCTTTAATTTCTGTACCATTAACTTTAAAGTTGTCGTTAAACTCAATTAATGTTGGTGTACGTACACTTCGCGATATTGCGCCCCAAGTAAGATGGTTATCTACTGGTTTGTATATAAGTCTTGCTGATGGTTGATTTTCCCAGCCAGTTAAATCGTTATGATCAAGCTTAGTACCAATAATAAAGTCGAGAGTGTCAGGAGTCACATTGTATTGAGCTTGAACAAGTGCACCATATTGTTTGAGGCTATCAAAGTTTTTATCGCTATCTAAAAATACGCTTTCTGCGAAAGATATAGAATTGTATCGGTAGTTCAACCCCCAATCTAACTGTAGAGATTGATATATAAAGTTCATTTGATAATCAATATCTATCGATTCAAAGTCTTCTTTAATATAATTTTGAGAACCATTTTGTTTAAGCCAAGAAATTTGTAGCATTTGATTCGCATCTGGCGACATTCTGTTTTCAAGGCGCGCCATTATGCGCGAGTCTGTTCGCTTTAAATCATCTGAAAATGAAATGTTTTCGTTGGTTTCATCGACAACACCTCGGTAGTTTTGGCCAAGTGTGGAATGAGTTACATCACCCTGGAGTAGTGCTGACCACTCATCATTAGGGGTAAAGTCAGCTCTAAAACCTAAAGAGTTTTGTTTGGTTGTGTCATTAGGGGGAAGTGAGATGCCTTTTTGGGATTCATTCGCATCTTTTAAGTGCCCATACACTCGGTAGCTGCCTATGTTACTTATATCACCACCGTAGCGAAGATTAGCATCAACATTTATTTGATTACCAGTTGTTACACTTGCGTGTCCACCGCGAGTATCAATACTATTTTTAGTAATGATATTAATAACGCCATTATTTGCGTTACTTCCCCAAAGTAATCCGCCTTGTCCGCGTATAACTTCAATACGTTCAATATCGTACAAAGGAACGTTGAGTGTTTCCCAATAAACAGCGGCAAACTTTGGGGTATATAAGCTTTGTCCGTCAATCATAACCAATAATTTGCTTGAAAAGCGAGAGGCAATGCCTCTTGAGGAAATAGCCCATTGATTGTTATCGAGCTGACGGACAATTAAACCCGGCACCATTTTTAGTGCTTCAGGTACTGATGTAGCACCAGATTTAGTAATTTGTTCTTTACTTAATACATAAATAGATGAGGCGGTATCAAATGCTGATTGTGCTCTTTTCATCGCAGAAGTCGCTTGCACATCCATACCCATTAAAGCATCAAGATCGAGATCTTCATCTTCAAACGGCTCAGCCGTTATAAGAGGGCACACAAAAAGTAATGGCCAAAATAAACGTTGTGATATTTTCACCCAAAAGTCTCCTGCGCAATCAAAAAATCAAAAACAATGACTGTTTTTGTAATACATGTGATATCACACAATATTAACATACATTAACAGCGTAAAAGTATAAATGCGATTAAATCAAAACAACTAATTTTGTAGTAGTTAAAAAATTTAACTTCGGCCAATAAAACAGTAAAATTTAAAAAATAAAGTAGATACATTTTATACAATTACATTTATTAAAGAGTCAAAAAATAGAAGTTACTGAGAGTTATATGATTATATACTATTTAAAATTTAGTCTATTTTTGAAGGACTTCAAAGTATTTTGCGCTTATTGATTATTTAACTTTGCATATCATGCTTTTACAAGAGCGATATTAATTATACGTGCACGATTAATCTAACTTTGTATTAACTATTATTGTAGTTTCAATTACCTTTGCTTTTATTAAAGGTATATAGAATACTTAAATTCGCTTGGTTTTGCTTTGAAGGCACCAAAGTATGGAAAAAAATGAATTAATTAATGTAGAAGAAGTACTCGATTTAATGCTTGATGCGGTATGCGTGGTAGATAAACAAGGCACATTTGTTTTTGTAAGCGCAGCATTTGAGCAAATTTTTGGTTATACGGCCGACGAAGTTGTAGGCAAAAAAATGATTAACTATGTTTACGAAGGTGATCATTATAAAACGCATAATGCCGTAACTTCGCTGTTGTCTGGCGAAATGGTGAACCCTCGCTTTGAAAACCGTTGGATGAGAAAAGATGGTCAAGTAGTTCATATATTATGGTCTGTTCGTTGGTCAGAGCAACATCAAGTAAGAATCGCTGTCGCGCACGATATAACTGAACGTAAAGTAATGGAAGATCAACTCCATTATATGGCACGGCACGATGTGTTAACTGGCCTACCAAATCGTTCTTTATTGATGAATCGATTAGAAAAAGTAATTATTAGTGCAACCAGAGACAACACGTTTTTTTCTTTACTGTTTATAGACATAAATGGCTTTAAAGCAGTAAACGATACTCACGGACATGAAATTGGCGATAAGCTTTTATGCGCTATAGCAAAAAGGCTTTCAGCGTCAGTAAGGCATTACGACACAGTAGGGCGTTTAGGCGGAGACGAATTTTTAATTATTTTAGATAACTTAAGTTCTAGCCACGAAACCGTCAGAATAAAAAATAAAGTCCTCACTGAGTTTAAAGCCGTCTTTAAGTTAGATGACGTACTACTAAATATTTCACCCAGTATAGGAATTGCAAACTACCCCGAGCACGGCCAAACAGATCACGAACTCATAAAGTATGCTGATCAAGCTATGTACAAAAATAAACAACGAGGCTTAGATAACGTAACCTATTTACCTCAATAACTAAGCTGAACTATCACCTTAGGTTAAACAATAGTCACAGCGTCCTTAACTACAATGCCTTACTTGCCGACATATTTTTTAATATCGGTTTGCCAGTGCTGCGCTAAAAAATCTATAAATGCTCTTACAACAGTTTGTTGGTAGTTCCTTGATAAATAGGCTGCCCACAAATCATGTCCAGATGATAATGAAGGCGATTATCGTATCGGCAGTAATACATTTTTTACTAATGATGCAGGCGAAAGCAAGGTATCGGTCACTGATTATGCAACTGCAATGGTTGATGAAGCGCAAAATGCAGCGCACGTAAATCAGCATATTGGTATTGCCTACTAATATGGTTACTAATCAAAAGCGTTTGATTATTTAGATATAACAATACTGGCTCACAAGGTTAAAATAATTTAATCTGAGCGTATTAATTCTTATTAAATTATTTGCCTTATGAGCCTTCTTTTTTCTCTTGCGTTAGCAAGCCTTCCCGCTTTACCAGAGCCAGTTGCTAATAATGCTGTGGCTAAAGTTACAGTACAAAACCAAACCTATTTTTTAAGTTTTATGGGGCTGGGGGGCGATAAACAATACTCGTCCGTACATAACAAAGTGTGGGCGCTTAAAGTTGGCGATTCACAGTGGCAATCTAAAACTGGTGTGCCTTCAAGCTTGCCATTAAAAGGGCGCTTAGCAAGCACCGCAGTCGGCTTAGGCGAGTACGCTTATGTGTTTGGCGGTTATACGGTAGCAGAGGATCATACTGAAGTTTCAAGCCCCGACGTATATAGGTACGACGTAATAAAAGATACCTACACTCACCTTGCTAGCATGCCAGTACCCGTAGACGATAGCGTCGCGCTGAGCTACAAAGCGCGTTACATTTATCTAATTAGCGGTTGGCATAACGACGGCAACGTAAACTTAGTGCAAGTATACGACACGCAAAATAATACATGGCAACAAGCCTCGCCATTTTTAGGTGAGCCTGTATTTGGCCAAGCCGCTGCTATTAGTGCTAACACCATTGTTATTTGTGATGGCGTTAAAACACAAGCTAATCCTGATTCGCGTCGCTCGTTTGCAGGTGTAGCACAGTGCTTAAAAGGCACAATAGATTCAACTAACCCACAAAAAATAGATTGGCGTACCTTGCCACATCCAACGGGCACTGCTCACTACCGAATGGCAGCCACCAGCTATAATGGCAATATTTATATGATGGCAGGCTCTAATAACCCATACAACTACAGCGCAATAGGCTACGACGGCAAACCTGCACCTGCAAGTGACCATGTTTGGCGCTTTAGGATCGAAAAAAACGAATGGCAGATTTTATCCCCAGTTGAAATAAAGAGCATGGATCATCGTGGTTTACTTGAGCACAGTGGGGTTTTATATCGAATTGGCGGCATTGATAACAGTCAGCAAGTAAGCGCTAACGTACTCGGTTACGAGGCGCCAAAGTGAATACCCTTTACATTACCGGAGCGGGAGTCAGCGCTGCCAGTGGTATTCCCACCTTTAGAGGGGAGGATGGTTATTGGACCATTGGCAGTAAAAATTATACGCCTATGGAAATGGCAACGCGCGCAATGTACCAAAATGCCCCTAAAGAATTTTTAGCATGGTATTACCATCGCTTTGCAACGTATCGCAACCATGGCCCAAACGACGTACACCATTGGCTAAGTGATAAAAACCTAATTACTCAAAACATAGATGGGCTTGATGGCAAAGCGGGTAATAAAAATTACATAGCTATACACGGCAGGCTTGATCAAATGACCTTATTTCATGAGCAAGGTGAGCCAGTCACGCCACTTGCCACCCCGTGGGAAAGCGTAGACGAAAGCCGCCTGCAAGAGTCTCTTTTTGAGCTATTTAATATTCAACACCAAACGCCTGAGCTAAACCATTCATTTAAGCCCTTTGTTTTATTATTTGACGAATACTACACCGAGCTTTACAGAATAACACAAGCACAACAGCGTATGCTCAACGCCGATAAAATTGTATTTATGGGCACCTCGTTTAGCGTTAATATTACGCAAATGGCAATTGAAATAGCCCGAAATTACGACATTCCTGTTGAAGTGGTTGACCCTGAACCTGCACATATTTTGCACGCTAACGTCACATATAAAAAAATGAATGCATTAGATTACATTCAATCTAATTAATAAGTGCTATATTTTAAAGGGGGTGATAATGTTTTCTTAAATATTACAATCTCTTTATATAATATTAACGAGGCAAAAATGTTATTATTATCCTGATTATAACAATACTAAAGAGATCTGAATGAGCGACTTAACTGCAATAGCAAACTTGTCCATTTTACTTGTAGAGCCTTCAGAGGTTCAGCAAAAAATAATAATAAAATCGCTTTTAGAAAGTGGTGTAAAACAAGTTGAAACTGCATCTACACAAACACAAGCGCTTAGCTTATTAGCAAGTTATCACCCTGATCTAGTTATAAGCTCTATGTATTTATCTGACGGGACAGCAGATTCACTATTGCAAGAAATAAGATCAAACCCTATCACCGAGCATCAACCTTTTATGCTTATATCGAGCGAGCGTAATAAAAAATACCTTGAGCAATTACGCCAATCGGGTGTGCTGGCTATTTTGCCTAAGCCTTTTAGCGCAAAAGCCATTACCCGCGCACTCAAAGCAACCCTCGATATTATAAGCGAAGAAGAAGTAGAACTTGATCATTTTGACGTAACGTTGCTGCGAGTTTTAGTGGTAGACGACAGCCGCTTTGCGCGTAAACACATAATACGCGTACTTGCGGGTATGGGAATACCTGCACCAATAGAAGCTGAAAACGGTAAAGAAGCTATTGAGCACTTAAACAACCAATCGTTTGACTTAATAGTAACCGACTACAACATGCCAGAAATGGACGGACGGGAACTAACAGAAGCCGTTAGAAGCTCAAATAGCTACTCACATATTCCTATTTTAATGGTGAGCTCAGAGGCAAACGACACCCACCTAGCTAATATTGCTCAAGCGGGAGTTGATGCTATTTGTGATAAACCATTTGAACCGGCCACAGTGCGAGAATTACTGTATAAAATAATGTCTTAAAAGTAAGTACAAGCGTAGGACGGTTATTATTTGGCCTACGCTCATCTTTAAAATACATTTACTATTACAGTTTTCCTAATCTATAAATGAGTAATGCAGTTTTTTTAATGTTTTTATCAAGGCTGGTTAAATCGGCTGTTTCGTTTTTAGTATGCGCGCCGCTGCCCATCAAACCTAAACCATCAAGTGCCATATCAACATGATTTGCCGCAAACGAAATATCAGCTGCACCTGCGTTGCGAGGGTTGGCGGCTGCTACTTTGTTGAAGCCTAAATCGTGGCTTGCGTCGCTGTATAATTCTAATAGCTTTTTATTGCCATCAGTTAATGCCATTGGCGGGTAACCGTCTTCAAAAATAAGCTCTGCTTTACTGCCATTTAAACTGTTGCTAGCAATGAGTTGCATTGATCTTTTTGCGTTTTCGAATTGCTTTGGCGATAGTGCGCGTAAATCACCTGCTACATGCACGGTTTGTGCTATTACATTACTTTTACCAAACGCCGTTGCTGACGAATTAGCACTGTCGTAGTCGGCATTTGTACCACCTACAATAAGCCCTGGGTTAAATGTTAAATTAGGTTGCGTGGCAAGTTGCTCTCTAAAATCATTTAAAATGCGTGATGCTTCGTAAATAGCGCCATAACCAACGCTTTCGCTAAATATTTGTGACGAATGCGCTGCATTTGCCGTTACATTTAGCGTCCAGCCTGTATAACCACGGCGCGCCGCCATAGCAGTTTTTATATTGTTATCGCCATTTTCATAGCCAAGCGCTACGTCAGCCCAAATTGCTGCATCAACAATAGCTTGTTTAGATAAGCTAAGCGGGCGACCGCTGCTTTCTTCATCGCCAGTCAATAATACTTTTATGCTTACATTTTCGAGTAAATTAAGGGCTTGTAAGCTTTTAAGTGCGGTAATTATTATCGTGTTACCGCCTTTCATGTCGGCAACGCCTGGGCCACTGGCTGTATTGGCATCAAGCTTTTTATAAGTGGTAAAGTCATCGTTTTTGGCAAATACCGTATCTAGATGGCCGATCATCAGTATTTTTATTGCATCGGGATCATTACTCTCATGGGTTGCTAATACATGCCCTGCACGGTTAAACGCACTGCCATCAAGCCATTCTACTTTAAAACCTATGGCTTTAAGTTGCTCGCTTGTCAGCGCACCTACTTTTTTTACACCTTCAATATTAAGCGAACCGCTATTAATATTTACAGCTTGCTCTATTTCTTTAAGTGCTTGGGGAATGTTTTTATCGACCTGTTTTATTATTTCACGCTCGTTTTTATCAAGCGCCGCATGGCTTGTAAGCGGTAAGGTACTAGCAAGTGTGAGGATAAGTGCATGGCTAAATTTTAAAAATGACATAACAGCATAATAAGTGAGAAATAAGAGTATTTAATATGAAGTAAAAATACACAGGATTCAATAGGAGTAGATTGTGATTTTTAACTAATTTTATAAGTAATAACGAGTTACAAGTTTAATAATTATGGGGTGTACGCGTTATTGGTTTAAACACAGATATTTAAAATATAACCTTTTAACTAATAATCAAGCTGTATAACTAAACAACGATTTGTCTGATATTACTGATCTCCACCAATTTGGTGGTTTTGCTGTATTTAGAAAAGATAAGGCTAAGCTAACTATCTGTTTACAGTTGTTTATTTTATAGCTAGGATAAAATCATTGTAATACAGGTACACTTATCGGTTTGTAAAACGACAAATGTTGTAGGCTAAATTGTCAAATTCCAGAGGAGGGTATAGTGAGTAATCAACCAGAACATAAGGATTTTTTGACTTGGTGGAAAGAGGACTTTGGCCCAGGATTGATTGCTACTCGTAAAGCTCTGGAGCCACACATTAAGCAATGGCAGCAAATTGCGGTGGCTGTGAACAAAGCGTTATCTAAGTTTATCGAAGAGCATAGAGAAAGTATTGAGTTATGGATTCAATTCGCTGAGGTTTATCCTCAACTTGAGCCTTACATAAATAACATCACTTATGGGTTAAATGATCCTGACTTTGAAATTGCGAATGACGTTGTTGAATTAGCACATATTTTTGAAACTATAGATCTTCAACAAGACCCCAGTGCAATTTCTCTTCTTGATGTAATATCTGGCGAAGCTTTTCAATCCTCACTTATTAATTTTTATTCCAATTTGACACTAGATGAAAATCGATTGCCTTTAATAAAAGAAGCTTTGGAATTACATAACAGTGGTCACTATGCTGGTAGTATTTGCTTGCTCTATGGACAGATTGAAGGTGTTCTCACGGAATCATTTGAGAAAGCTAATTACATCATTATAAATCAAAGGAAAACAAACCCAGTCAAAGAAGACGGTTCTGTTAACAATAAATCTAATTTAACGGGTTTAGTGCCTAAGCTTGAACACGCAATAACTCGACAAGATCAACTGCAATCATACTATTCAAAAATTAAGACATACGAGCTTGTTGCAGGCGACTCGGAAGAAACTATTCCTAAAACGAGAAATAAAATTCTTCACGGTAGTGAAGTTAGCTTTAATACAGAGAAACGCAGCGCTCAACTGATTTTGTGGCTTTACTCCACAATATTGCAAGTCCGAGTGCTAGGAATTTAACAAGCTCAGTCACAGCGATGGCTTTTCCGTTGAGGCTTCGTCTTCATTACAAAGCCACGCGTGCCTCGGGCGTTATATGTACATGGAGATAGTATGAATTCTAAAATTGAATTATGGGATCACAGTAGTAACTACATATTTGGTGAATTGAAGCCTAATAATAAAATCGAATTGTGGGATCATAGAAATAATTATATTTATGGTGAATTAAAAGGCACTAAGTTTGAATTATGGGATCACGAGAACAACTACATATACGGTGATTTAAAAGGGAAAAAAATAGAACTTTGGGATCATGGAAATAACTACATTTATGGTGAATTAAAGTAATTTTTTAAGTTCTCAGTACGTGTACAAAAACTTTAGACGACCAATGCTCTTATTTCATTTTTTCAGTGTGCATTAAAAATGTATTCGATATTAACAACCATCAGGTTTAACGCTATAGGCATTAAACCTGATGGCCCTAACTTAACGAGCCAACGTTAATTAGTCGGCATTAAATAGATTTCGCGTACGCTGTTGCGCTGGTTTGCTTCTATGGCAAATAATACGGCGTCTGCTACATCTTGTGGGTCGAGTTTATCGGGTTTAGCTTCATCAAAAAACGGAGTGTTTACTATGTGAATTACAGTGACACCCAACCTAAATTTTGTAATGCTTTAAAAACGCTTAGAGTTAATTACAGGATCTTGTTTTTAATTGAATTTGGCTGTTGGCGTTATTTTACAGTCTCGTTAGTTGCCAAGGATAATTATGCGAACACTTCAGCTTTTAGGTTTTATACTTGCGATTGCCGGGTTTATTTTAGGCTACGTGATGCTAGCCCCAATTGATGGTGAAGCATCCGACGCTTCAGCAGGAGGTACAGGCATAGGCATTATGTTTATGGTGTTACCTATACTTGGTTGGTCTGCGTTAATATTAGTGCCCTCTTCAGTAGCATTGTTCAACCATGAAGTAAGAGAACGCACTTATTTCAGAGGCAATTTTTGGCTAAACCTTTGGAAAGTAAACCTAATTATTTCTTTTGGATATATTGCCGTTGTCTTATATTTTGCTTACATATGGTTTAAGGGCAGCATTGGCAATTAATAAGACTTTAAATGCGTAATACCTTTAATTCATTCTTACCTACTAACACCTAACCCAAACTAAGTACTAAGAACCATCAGGTTTAACACCATTAGCATTAAACCTGACAGCCCGAACTCAACCAATCAACGTTAATTAGTCGGCATTAAATAAATCTCGCGTACGCTGTTGCGCTGGTTTGCTTCAATAGCAAACAGTACGGCGTCGGCTACATCTTGTGGGTCGAGTTTGTCGGGTTTAGCGTCATCAAAAAACGGGGTGTTTACCATCCCTGGTGCTATGGTTGTGCAGCGGCCGTTCCATTCGCTCATTTCCTCAGCTAAGTTTTGTCCAAAGCCATAAGCAAACCATTTAGTTGCACCGTAAATAGAGCCGCCAATTGGCTTACGGCCAGCGGCAGAGCTGGTTAATATAAAGTGACCTTTGTTTTGGCGTAAATGCGGCAGTGTTAATTTTGCAGTCCACAGTAGGGCTTTAATGTTTATGTCGATCATAGTTGACCACTCATCGGGATCACCTTTTTCGGTGCCAGCGGTTGAAACACCCATGCCTGCATTAGCAAAGGCAACATCTAATCGGCCAAACTTCTCAATACCTTTGGCAACTACGTTTTCAAGCGCGGTAAAGTCGGTTGCATCCGCAGCTACGCCCAGTGCATTATTTGAGCCTAATGACTCTACTAACTCAGTTAACTTATCTTCGCGTCTAGCGGTAAGTATTACTTTATGACCATTATTAACAAGGGTTTTTGCGGTTGCTTCGCCAATACCACTTGAAGCGCCGGTTATGAGTACTATTTTCTCTTTTGCCATGAATAACCTCTTTAATAAACGTAAAAAAACTTAAACCGACCATACCAATAAACGATTAACCTACATTGAATAGTCGCTATAAATTCGCCGTAAATAGGCGGGCTTTGCGTCTCAAAAATCATGGTTTTAATGTTGTTTTTAAAATTGAAATAAGTGATTAAAAAAGATAGGTTAAAATTTTTTATTCTATATACTCGCGCCACTTCTTTTGAAGTCGGTTTTTATTAAATTTAACCATTATTTTGCTGAGTTTCAGCCACATTTATCGGAACAAACATGAAAGATAAACTTTTAGCGTTTTGGCAAAGCCATTCAGAAGCAATCATCACTTTAGGTTACAAAGTGGTTTTAGCATTGGCGATTTTAGTTGCGAGCGCGCTTATTGCACGTTCGGTTAAAAAAGCGATTAAAAACTCTAAATCGCCATTAAAAAGAGTGGATAGTACGCTGCTTCCTCTTTTATCGAGTATTGCTGGTTATTTAGTTTATATAATTGGCGGGCTATTTATTTTAGATATTTTTGGCGTTAATACGGCAAGCTTAATTGCGCTAATGGGCGCTGCTGGTTTAGCGATTGGTTTAGCTCTTAAAAATACGCTGAGCAATATTGCCGCTGGAATTATGCTATTAATACTCAGACCTTTTAAAATAGGCGACTTTGTTGATGCCAGTGGCACGCTTGGCACGGTGAGTGAAATACATTTATTTACTACTATTTTTAAAACCACCGACGGTCTTTATATTGCATCCCCTAACAGTAAAGTGTGGGGTGGCAATATTAAAAACTTTACCCGTAATGGCAAAAGACGAATGGACATAGTGGTGGGTATTTCGTATGCCGACTCGATTGACGTTGGTTTAAATGTGCTTAAAGAATTAGCCGCATCAGAGAGCCGATTACTCGCAGAGCCTGCACCTAAAGTAATGGTGACATCAATAGGTGAAAGCGCGGTAAACATTCAATTACGCGCATGGACTGTAAATGGTGATTATTGGCAAACCGTGTGGGATCTAAATAAACGCGTTAAAGAAGCTATTGAAGGTGCTGGGCTGAGTATTCCGTTTCCGCAGCGTACGCTGCATATATCTGAGTCGATGGCATCGACAATAACTGTTAAAAAAGATGCTTAAATACGTATTAGCATAAAAATAAACATAAATAAAAATAGCGAGCCTTGGCTCGCTATTTTTGTATTGACTGAGGTATTAACGCTCTAATTGAAAGTCGTACACTGAGCCTAAATTAAGTAGTTGTGTAAGCTCATCAAGTGCTTGGTAGCTTTCAGTTAATAGGGCTGAGTCTGCAAAGTCACTTGCGCCTAATTTGTCGCGGTAGTTACGTTTTGCCCAGTCACACAGTTGTGTGTATTTAGTATCAGTTAAAATAACCTCTGGGTTTACTGCAGCAAGTTCTTGCTCATTAAGAGCTACACGTAAACGCAAGCAAGCTGGGCCGCCGCCATTTTGCATACTTTGGCGTAAATCAAAAAACTGCACTTGGTTTACTGGGTTATCCGCCATGATCATTTCTTCAATGTAGGCGTTAACCGCGCTGTTGCGTTTACACTCTTGTGGTGCCACTAACAGCATTGAACCATCTTCAAGGCTCACTAGCTGGCTGTTAAATAAATAGCTACTTACAGCGTCGGTAATGCTTACTTTATCGGTAGGTACTTCAATAATATAAAATTCTTTATTGCCCACATACGCTTCGCGAATATCTTGCAGTGCCAAAGCTTGGTTTAAAAATGCTTGCTGGTGGCACAGTAATACGTTGGCGTTACCTACTGCAATTACATCGTTATGAAACACGCCTTGGTCTATTACGTCTGGATTTTGCTGTAGTAAAATTTGGCTTGAATCTTTTAAGTTATGTAAGCGACAAATTGCTTCTGAGGCTTCAAGTGTTTGCCTTGCAGGAAACTTAGCGGGTTTTGGTAATTGGCTGTTAAACGCGCTGGCACCAAATACAAACATTTCAAGACCTTGCTCGCCGTGGCTGTCACAAAAACGAGTATGGTTTGCTGCACCTTCGTCGCCAAAAAAGCCTTGGTCAGGCAAATGGGTATGGTGTGCAAAGTACTTATCGTTATTAAACATGGCTTTTAATAAGCGCGTAGTGGTTGCAGGCTCTAATGAACGATGAAACTTATTATTTAAATTAGCTGAAGTAAAATGTACTTTGCCGTCGGTTGTATCAGGAGATGGCGATACCGTAGCGGCATTGGCTGTCCACATTGCAGACGCTGAGTAACACGCACGTAATAAAATAGGATCGGCTTTAAACGCTTTATGAATAACTTGCGCATCGTTACCGGTAAAGCCTAAGCGGCGTAGTACGTTTAAGTCGGGGCGCGCATGAGGGGCAAATACACCTTGAGTTAGGCCTTTGTCGTGCATGGCTTTCATTTTTTCAAGGCCTTGAAGCACAGCCTCTTGAGGATTTGAAAAGCTTGCTGCGTTATTTAACGAGGCAACATTACCATACGATAAACCAGCGTAGTTGTGAGTAGGGCCAACTAAGCCATCAAAATTAACTTCCAAAGCGTGCATACACGTTCCAACTAAAAATTTTCAATAGGGTGCAACAATACAACGCAATAGGGCTGCTTGCAAAGTTATAAACGCAGTGTTTTTACTAATTTTTCGATGTTTTTATATGTGTGATTTTTTGCAGGGAGCTTCGTTTTTATATCAGGTGGCTAATAAGTAATTAAATAAGGTTTATTCATAAATTTCATAGTGTGCAAAAGCTTAGCCTAAAGTAGGTTTATACATTTAAGCTTTATGCCAAGCCTTTACACAATACGATGCTACTTAACATAGGCGCGTTCTTTATCAGCAGTAGTGCGGGTATTTGTTGGATCATTAACTTGCCAAACGCTAATGTCTAAACGCCATAAAAGGTAAAGAGTATGGTATAAATTGAACATGGTTTTTCCTTGGTATTTTCACTGAACACATCAGTTTATAGGAAGAAGTATGCCAACATTAACTTGAATATTTTATGAATAGAAATCAGGTGTTTAGTATTTAAGTGTAAATATGTACTAAAGAATTAGCACCAAAGAGGTGAAGTATTTTTAAAATATGCACCAGTGTGGTGTGTTTTTAACAAAAAGCCCTGCAACTATTGGGTCACTTAAATGTGCAAGGCTTTTTAAAAAATACAGTCACTTAAAAAGTAAATTAGCGGCCTACTTTTCCTTTTACTAAAGGCTCGAACGACATTACTTTAAACTTACCGTGGCTTTGATTTTTGCCATTATTAAGTACAGGCGAATTATGTAAATCATCAACGGTAAAGTATATTTTATCATCAGCTCCGTAGCTAAAACCATCTGGCCAGCTAAGACGATCGTCTTTAAATAATACTTCGTAGTCGCCAGTAGGTTTAATTACGCCAATTGCACCGTTGGTTATGTCGGTTACGTATACGTTACCGCCGCCATCAACAATAATACCGTCTGAAATTGGCTTAGTGCCGTAACGCGTAACTTTATCCTCAAGTGCTTTAGCCGAAAGGCTCTCGTTATTTATATCGCTGGTGGCAATACGGTAAACCGACGTGCCCGACATAGATCCAAAGTAAAGCCAGTCTTCGTTAGGGTCAAGCGTAATTGGGTTAACACCTAAGCGCGCAGGTTGCCCGCCAAGGCTCATTGTGCGCCCATCAATAACCATATCGATATTTTCGGCTGTGGTGTAATGGCTATTTTGTAGCACTCTGCGTGCTACACCTGTTTTAAGGTTTACCGTAATAATAGCGGCTTGGCTGCCTTGGGCTGTGTCGGCAATGTATACAACGCCATGCTTATTATCGATGACTAAATCGTTTAAAAATGAGGTGTCGGTAATGGTAGGTTTAGCCAGATAAATAATTTTATGCAGTTGCTCTTTATTTGTATCCCAACCCACTAAGCGCCCAGCGCGATCTGGCCCTGAAGTGTCGAGCATCCATAAAACGCCATCGCTTGATACGTTTATGCCAAGCACATCGTAAAAACCTTTACCGTTATTGTAAGCGTATGCCCATTCTTCATTAGGGTAGGGCTTAGTTGTACCATCGCTTAAAAGCTCCATAATTTTTTGCTTTTGGCCAAAAAAACCGTGCACAGATAAAAACTTTCTGCCCGATGGGGTAATAGCAATGTTACCCGGTGGGTGCTGCGCATCAAAAGTGGCTACTGTTTTTAAATCAGCATTTTGGCCAGCAGTATTAGCAGTATTGGCAGATACGGCGTTGCTACTTAAAAGTGCCGTGCTACACGCCGCAGCTAATAGTAATTTTTTAATATGAGTCATTTTTAAAACCTTTTAAAACACGTTTATTGTTTAAAAATTAAGAGCCTAATCGGCTAAGTCGTTTACTACTAAATCGAGCAGCTGCATCAACTGCTTCGCTTGTGTTGCATCTACACTATCAAATTTACATAAAATATTTTTAGGAATATCGGCTGCTTTTAACTTAAGTGATTGGCCATGCTGGGTTAGCTTCACTAGGCGTTTGCGTTTGTCGTGCTCATCTTTAATAACAGCCAGTAATGATTTTTCGCTCATTTTTTTGAGTATTTGGGTCATTGCACCGCCGTCGATCGCGGTTTTATCTATTAGCCCTGCAATTGTTATTTCGTCTTGCTCCCACAGCGCCATCATTACTACGTATTGCGGGTAAGTTAAATTTAGCTCGTTTAAAGGCTCGCGATACGCACGCGCAATGCTGTTAGATGCCATATATAACCGGTGGCATAACTGATTTTTTAACTTTAATTGCTCAAACGGCATAACGTTATCCTTTATTTCAATACATGCTATTTTAATTTGCATGCAAAGTATTTGCAATCTCTAATTACTTGCTCTATTATTTTGCACACAAACTAAATTGATTGATATTTTAAAACTTTGGAGTTCATTATGAATGTATTACAAAACGTAGCTTACACAGCAAAAGCAACTGCAACTGGCGGCCGTGAAGGCGTAGCTAAATCTGATGATGGTCGTTTAGATGTAAATTTATCAACACCTAAAGGTTTAGGCGGAGACGACGGACAAGGCACTAACCCAGAGCAATTATTTGCCGCAGGTTATGCAGCATGTTTTATTGGCGCACTTAAATTTGTAGCAGGTAGCGAAAAAATAGATTTACCAAGCGACACACATATTAATTCACAAGTGTCTATTGGTGCTATTGAAGGCGGTTTTGGTATTGCAGTAAAATTGGCTGTATCACTAGGTGATATGGATAAAGCAGCTGCGCAAGAGCTTGTAGATAAAGCGCATCAAGTATGCCCTTATTCAAACGCAACACGTGGCAATATTGAAATAGAGCTTTCTGTTATTTAATAACTAAATAAAGAAAAGTTATAAAAGCACACAACGACAACTAGTCGTTGTGTGCTTTTTTGCGTTTTAAAGCAAAATAATTTAAATATACAAATAATCGTATATTCACTATTTCATATGTTTAGTTTTTGTTTTATTGTATATGCACTAACACTGCGAGGACACTATGGAACAATTCAACCCACTTCAATTTTATAAATGCTTAGCGGACGATACGCGTTTAAAAGCAATGCTATTAATTAGCGACCAAGAAGAGCTGTGCGTGTGCGAACTTGTTGCTGCACTTGAATTAAGCCAGCCTAAAGTGTCGCGCCATTTAGCACAATTAAGACAATGCGGATTACTGAGCGACCGTAAGCAAAATCAATGGGTTTATTACAGTATTAATAAAGCCCTGCCTGAATGGGCTAAAAATGTATTAACGCAAACCCTGACTGCTAACCCTTCATTTTATGAAAACGATTTAACGCGGTTAAATACTATGGGTAATCGCCCTGAAAGAGCAGCTAGCTGTTGTTAACTAACTAATTAGTAAATAAATTAACTCATTAAGGTATTTTATTATGACGATTAAAGTAGGTATTAACGGTTTTGGCCGTATGGGACGTTTAACACTGCGTGCAGCAGTTGATTGGCCAGAAATAGAGTTTATTAAAGTAAATGATGTAGCGGGCGATGCTAAAACACACGCACATTTAATTGAGTTTGACTCAGTACACGGACGCTTAGCGCAGCAGGTTACTAGTGATGATAATAGCTTTAGTGTGGGTAAGCACACGATTGCAGTTACCAACAACAAAACCATAAATGAAACTGATTGGTCAGATTGCGATGTAGTAATAGAAGCCAGCGGTAAAATGAAAACCACTGAGCTGCTAAATCAATATTTAGCGCAAGGTGTTAAGCGCGTTGTAGTAACGGCTCCTGTGAAAGAAGACGGGATTTTAAATATAGTAATGGGTGTAAACGATAACCTTTATAACCCAAGTGAGCATAAAATTGTTACAGCCGCCTCGTGTACAACTAACTGCTTAGCGCCCATTGTAAAAGTGCTGCAAGAAAAAGTAGGCATTAAGCACGGCTCAATGACCACTATTCACGACATTACTAATACCCAAACGATTATAGATGCACCCCACAAAGACCTACGCCGTGCACGTTCGTGCGGGACTAGTTTAATACCAACCACAACAGGTAGTGCAACGGCTATTACGCATATTTTTCCTGAGCTTAAGGGTAAATTAAACGGCCATGCTGTGCGTGTACCTCTTACTAACGCATCCATTACTGATTGTGTTTTTGAGCTTGAACGAGGTGTTACACAAGATGAAGTAAACACTTGGTTTAAAAACGCTGCAAATAACGAGCTACAAGGTATTTTAGGCTACGAAGAAAGACCGCTTGTATCAATAGATTACAAAACAGATCCACGTAGCTGCACCATAGACGCGCTTTCAACTATGGTAATTAACAATACTCAGCTTAAATTATACGCTTGGTATGATAACGAGTGGGGTTATGCAAACCGTACGGCTGAGCTAATGCTTAAAGTTGCACAAAGTGATGTGGTTTAATCTTGTTTAAAAAGGTTTAACGCTATGTTTGCTCAGTTAGCTAGTTTACCAAGTTCTATAAAACAATATTTAATAATTACCGGTAATTACTGGGCATTTACCCTTACTGATGGCGCACTAAGGATGCTGGTGGTGCTGTATTTTCATCAGTTGGGTTATGGTGCATTTGCAATAGCCATGTTGTTTTTGTTTTATGAAATTTTTGGCGTAATCACCAATTTAGTAGGTGGATGGCTAGGAGCACATTTAGGGTTAAACAAAACCATGAATGTAGGGCTTGGGCTACAGCTTGTAGCTTTGGCCATGCTTTGCGTTCCTGGAGATTGGCTAACCGTTGCCTATGTTATGGCAGCGCAAGCACTGAGTGGCATAGCTAAAGACTTAAATAAAATGAGCGCAAAGAGCGCCATTAAGTATTTAGTACCACAAGACGATGCAGGGCAAAGCCAATTATATAAATGGATTGCCATACTTACGGGCTCTAAAAATGCGTTAAAAGGAGTGGGCTTTTTTTTAGGCGGCTTATTACTTACCGTATTTGGTTTTGTGGGGGCATTAATAAGCCTAATTGCTTTACTTAGTGTTGCGTGGGTTATTAGTTTAATTTTTTTAAAAGGCGATATTGGTAAAGCTAAAAACAAACCTAAGTTTAAAGAATTATTTTCTAAATCGCGGGCAATCAACTTACTTAGTGCAGCGCGTTTATGCTTGTTTGCGGCGCGCGATGTATGGTTTGTGGTTGCATTGCCGGTTTACTTAGCCGCTCAGTTTAACTGGGATCACTGGTGGGTAAGCGGCTTTATGGCTTTGTGGGTAATTGCTTATGGATTGGTGCAGTCGCAAGCACCGCGTATAACAGGGCAAAGTGATTCAAACTCACATTCAGTCAAAAAAGCGTATTGGTGGGTTGCTCTATTAAGTGGCGTAACTGGCATTTTAGCGTTGTTGATGCAATTTGATGTAGCGGTACATTTTACGCTTGTAATCGGCTTACTTATTTTTGGTGGTGTATTTGCTGTAAATTCATCGCTGCATAGTTACTTAATAGTAAGTTTTGCTAAAAACGATGGGGTGTCGCTCGACGTTGGCTTTTATTATATGGCCAATGCGATAGGGCGTTTGCTTGGTACGGTGCTTTCTGGCTGGGTTTTTCAAGTATATGGGCTTAGTGCGTGTTTATGGGTAAGTGTATGTTTATTAATTGCAGCCTCAATTACAACGGCACGTTTGGCTAAACTTTAAAAAACTCAACGTATTGTATTAAATTCAATTTGTTTAACGATATTCATAGCTTCGTTGGTTAGATCTACTAAACTGTATCAGTAGTTTTAATTTAAAGGGTGTGATGAATGCGAGAAATATCGTTAGCAAAAAAGTTACTCTGGCTAAGTGTCGGTAGTATATTTATAACTGTACTAGTGCTATCAGGCATTTTGTGGTGGCAGTTATCATCAAGTAATAAGCAGTTAGCGACCAAATCCGAAGAGTACATTATTGTAGAAGTAGAAGAAAAGCTTAATGCTCATGCGGCTGGATACGGAGAAAAAATTGCTGGCTTTATTAATGAAGCTTACCGTGTTCCTTATTCATTAGCGGCATTACTTGGCAATGCAGCAAAACAAAACACTTTAGACCGAGATACAGTTGTCAGTATAAATAAAGCGGTTTTAGAACAAAACACTCTCTTATCATCTATTTATTCTCAATTTGAACCAAACGCTTTTGATGGGCAAGATTCTCAATATCAACAAGGGTATAAGCATTCAGTAGATAGTGCTGGTACGTTAGAGGTATACATAACTCGCGATCAAAAAGGCATAATTGAACAACAAAAAGTAGCGAATGCCGCCGATAAATACATAACAACGCTTAATGAGTTTGGTATTCGCGAAGCGCAGTGGTATTTGTGCGCAAAAGACACACTTAAGCCTTGTATTATGGAACCGTATTTATACGAAATCCCATCGGGCGATTCGGTAATGCTAACTTCGTTAACCGTGCCTATTTTAAAGTCAGGCCAGTTTATTGGTTTAGCAGGCGTTGATTTAACTCTACCAACCTTTCAAGTAATGACTGAGCAGCTTTCTAAGCAGCTTTACAATGGTCAAGCTAAAGTAACCTTATTAAGTGATTTAGGTTTAGTTGTAGGCAGCAGTCATTATAAATCTAAATTAGGGCGCCCAATTAAAGAGGCTGTTAGTTCTACTATATTTAATGATATTGAAAAGTCTAAAGGGCAAAGCGGTATTTTTAAAACAAATAGTGAATATTTAGTAAATTATCCAATTGATATAAAACTAGCAAACACTCAGTGGTCATTAATCATAGAAGTACCTACAGACCTAGCACTTGCAGGGCCTGAAGCGCTAGAAAAAAACATGCAAGAAACAGCAGCATCACTCGGGTTTATTATTTTAATTACAGGCTTAATAATTGCTGTGGTTGCTTTTGTTATTATGAAATTAGTAATTGCAGGTGTAATAGCGCCGCTACAACAAATTCAACAGCGGGTTGATAACCTCGCAAGTTCTGAGGGTGATTTAACGCATACATTGCATGTTGATAGCCACGCAGAACTTATTGCATTAGCTGGTGGGTTTAATCGATTTTTAGCAAAACTACGTGATTTAATTTCTGAACTAAAAGCGGTGTCTGAGCAAACTAAACAGCAAGGCGAAATAGCACAACACATCGCTATTGATACTAAGCATAATGTTCAATCTCAATTTCAAGAAATTGAAAGTGTGGTAACGGCTATGAACGAAATGAGCGCAACAGCACTCGAAGTAGCCAGAGCATCAGAGCAATCAGCCCAACAAGCCGATGAAATAAATAGCTTGGTAGTAAGCAGTGAGTCGAGCTTATCGTCAGCGATGACACAAGTTAAAACGATGTCTGAAGAAATTAAAGAAGCTAACCAAGCAGTTGAAAAAGTCGCTTCGCGTAGTAAAGACATTACGCAAATATTAGATGTAATTCGTACTATTTCAGAACAAACAAACTTACTTGCACTTAACGCAGCCATTGAAGCTGCGCGCGCTGGTGAGCACGGGCGAGGCTTTGCCGTTGTTGCTGATGAAGTACGTGCACTTGCTTCTAAAACGCGTTCATCAACAGATGACATAAGCCAGTTAATTGATAGTTTATTATCTGAAGTAGGTAACGCATCTACCGTTATTGAAAAAGGCGTAGTACGTGCACAAAATGCCGTTGATGAAACATCAGTAGCTTTTGATGCTCTGCACAGTGTTGTCGTTAAAGTTGATGAAATAACCAATCAAATTACACATATTGCCACCGCTGCCGAAGAGCAAAGCTTAGTGACTGAAGAAATAAACCGTAATTTAACGCTTATATCTGATGCCGCATCGCAACTTGCTGACTTATCTACACAAGCAGGGGATAGCAGCGAAGCGCTTAATGCACTTGTTGCCCAGCAAGATAATGAGCTAAATAAGCTTAAAACGTAACTTATAAATTAAGTTTTAAGCACAAAAAAATGGCCAGTAAATACTGGCCATTTTTATTTAGTAAAATAAGTATGACTTATTGAGAATGCGCGATAACTGCTATTTATAACTTTTTAATCAACATAAACATTTGGTTGATCATTGGCTCAGCAAATTGCTCTACATTAGGACGATTAAAATAACCGCGTAAACCTGTAAATTGCACCTGAAAAAAGCGCGCATATTCAACAGCGGTCAACGTATTACTTAACTCACCTTTGTTTATTGCTTGTGTAAACAACTGCGTTAAATAAGCTTCAAATTGAGCTGTTAAATCTAAGCTTAACTCGTATAGGTTTGAGTCTTTTTCTGCAAACTCGCTGTTTGCTTTAACCAGCATACAAATAGCGCTTGGGCTGCAATCTTTTGTTTTAATTACCACGTTTTCAACAAACGCACGTAATCCACCAAGTACTGTATCGGCACTTGATAAAAACCCCTCTATTTGGGTTTTCATTTGTACTGTGTAATCTTTCAGCGATTCGCAGTATAGCCCTTCTTTAGAGCCAAACGCAGAGTAAATACTACCCGGGCGCATATTAACGGCTTCTTGTAAGTCACGCGTTGAGGTTGCATGAAAACCTTTTTGCCAAAATAGCTGGCTTGCAACGCGAACTACATTATCGCGTTCAAATTTAACCTTATTAGCCATATCATTCTCAATCAATTTGAACATTTGCTCAATTTTAACTTGAACAGTCGCTCAAAATCAAATACTATGTGTCTCGAAGTTACTTAAAACTATTAATTATTAGGAGCTAACCATGGCCGAATTTACTTTATACACTCAAGAAAACGCACCAGAAGAAGCAAAACCGTTACTAGCTGATTCAGTAGCAGCATTTGGTATGCTTCCTAACTTACATGCAGTAATGGCTGAAGCACCAACATTACTTAAAGGTTACCAAGTACTGCATGAGCTGTTTCAAAAAACATCATTCAATGCAGAAGAGCTAACAGTAGTATGGCAATCAATTAACGTTGAGCACGCATGTCATTACTGTGTTCCTGCTCACAGTGGTATTGCAGCGGCAATGAAAGTTGATCAAGGTGTTGTTGATGCACTTGTAAACAAAACACCACTTGAAAACCCTAAGCTAGAAACTCTTCGTGAAACTACACTCGCAATGACACGTGAACGTGGCGTGATCAGCGATGAGCAAATCGAAAAATTCTTTGCAGCAGGTTACGGTAAGCAACAACTACTTGAAATTATTGTAGGCTTGTCTCAAAAAGTAATGAGCAACTACACTAATCACCTTGCTGATACACCAGTAGACGCTGCATTTAAAAAATACGTAAAATAAATACGATTTTATAAATGACAAAAGGCAGCTTTGGCTGCCTTTTTTGTGTTTATAAATCGCGGCTATTTAAATTTAACCGTTTTTGTACTGCGTGTATAACTTCTGCTTTCGGGCTTAGTCCATTCACCCTTTTTAAGATAAGAGGTCGATACAATAAACTTATCGTCTTTTAAATCACTAGTAGATTTAACCTTAGTCACTCCCTCTTTACTGCCTGTTACTTCCTCATAGGCTACAAACTGAGTAGGGCTTAATACCGTTATTGTGCCTTTAGTGTAAAATCCTGCCGTAGTGAAATAATAAAATACGAGTGACTTCTTTTTGCTATCATAAAAAATCATCGACTCACCGCCATACTCACCCTCGTTAATCGAGTGCATGGTACGAATAGCTTTACCGTTTAAAGCGCGTTCCCAACGGCCAACATCTTGTATTTTTTTAGCGCCTTCTGGTACTTTAAAGTCTGTTTGCCACGTTCCTAAGTAAGGTTTAAACACTTCTAGCTCTTTATCAAGGTTACTGGCAGTTTCATTAGCAAAGCTACTAAATGTGCATAAACATAATGCTAAGAATAGCGATTTAAAATATGTCATAATTTGGCTCTCGTTGTTAGGCTCTTATAAGCCCAGTATAGGTGATAATTAATTGATAAAGAAAATATTAATCACATTCTCATTGCTTTATTTAGCTGCCATTTGGTTAGCTTACCCGCTGCAATACTTACCTGTTTATATACCAATATATGTACCTGGTTATATAAGTGTATTAAGTGCTATAACTTTTTTAATGTACGCGTGGGATAAGCGACAAGCTAAGCGCTCTTCACATACAAAAGTAAACCGCACGCCAGAGCGTACACTGCAGCTACTTACATTATTTGGAGGATGGCCGGGGGCATTACTTGCTCAACAATTACTTCGTCATAAATCGCAAAAGCGACGTTTTATTATTGTGTTGTGGTTATGTATTTTAGTGAATGTTGGTAGTTATTTCGCAGTAGGATATTTGTGGCTTTATGAAGGGTTTAATATGCCTTAGGCCAGTTATTAAATTAACCAGGCTAAGGCATATAAACTAAAACGTACTGAGAAGCTTACTGAGCCGATTGGCTTGCTTCCATTGTATCGAGTTCAACAGTTAGTATTGTTTTTTTATCAACTGAAACCCATTTTCTGTAAGTAAGGTATCCTGCTTTGCTTACTTCAATATCGTATTTACCTTCTTTAAGCTCAATACCCGCTTTATAAACAGGGTTGATATTCATAATACGAACGCGAGCATCAGCAGGGTTAGTAATAACAGTTAATGAAATTGGTGCAGCTACTTCGTTAATCTCTGCAATAGGTTCTAAAACTACTTGCTCAGTTTCTTGGGCTGGAGGAGGTGTAGAACAACCGCTTAATAACAGTAAACCCAAAAGTGCGCTTAATTTTTTCATAGGTACTCCGTAAAATTATTTTAAATAATAAATGTTAAATGTCACGAAATATCATGGAGGAGTATTAATAAGTTGGGGTACCTAACTCGTCTTCCTTGACTTTCGTTTGTTTAAAAAACAAATTGGCGTACAGTTTAATATGTATCCAGCTCAGGTTCAATTATTGTTATTAATTTATGAAGTATTAAATAAATTGAACGCTATGCTTGTACTGCTTATTTAAAGTAATAAAGTATCTTCATCGTTATTATCGCGCTCAAAGTTTAAGTTAAACTGGCCTTGGCGAGTTATGGTAAAAATAGCGCGTTGCCAATCTTCCACTTCATTTTTAATGGCGTGGTCAAATAACGTTTTAAACAACGCTGTTATGTTTTCAGATACAGTAATTGCATGCTGTGTTTCGTCGTCTGCTTTAATAAAGTAGGCTTTGCACTCAAGTATATTGTTGTTTTCGCAATCTAAAATAAGCTGAGCTTCATGCCATGGCGCATCTATTTGCTGATAAAGGTACTGACCTAGGTGTTGCGGGATGTTTTTAATATTAGGTTGCATTGGCTTTCCTTAGCGTATTTAATTAGCTTATATAGATTCTACGAGGTTCTAAGCTCAACATACTCACAAAAGAATGAGAGGAAGGAGTCAGCTATTACTCCGTCAACTTGTTTTTTAAATAAATTATAATTAACTAGTGGGTATTCTTTTTCTTGGGTACTAGAATCTAAGCACCAACAAATTTCATTTTCTTTATAAAAAATCACAATTAAATGTGGGGGTAATTCAAATGTTTCCCTGCAATCAAGTGTGTCACCTAATATCGTTCCTCCAAGCTTCAAAGTAGCATTATTATCTTCAATACCAGATAACTCGGCATCGATTGTTCCTCCTCCACCACATTCTTTTAAAAAATTAACTAATGAATATGGGAGTTTTATCGAAATTAGCTGTTCAAGAAGTGCAATTTCTTTCAAGTCAGCCGAACCTTGCCAAAAGGTTTCGTGTTCACTCAAATCAAGTTGTTTTATTAACTCACTATATTTATTCATACAGATTTACCTACTCAAAATCTTGTGCTCTAAGTTTCCAGTATTCTTTTTTAAATTTTTCATACTGATATTGGAGCGAAGGGTTATTCCTAAAACTTTTACCATCTTCGATTAGACCGTGTAAAGCTTTATGATGTTTTTTATGAGTCGAAGATAAAAGCTCAACCATTGGGCTTGGCTCTTGTCCCAAAATGTGATGTAAGTTTATTTGCTTACCGTCTTTGCCTATAGGGGCATTACCATTTTTCATTAAATCAAGGTTTGACCAACCACCTTCAATTTTAGCTCTAATACTTTTATGGACACTTGAATCAACATGTGTTGGTATTCCTGACATAAAGTCAAGATCGGTTTTATACATCTTGCGATTATTAACTAAATTTGAGCTATATTTTTTGTTGACTGAGTTAGATAGTTTTTTACTCTCAGCCCCCTTTAAATCATTCCCTTTCGGCGCATCTAGTTCATTCGCAACGCTCTTTTTAGGTTTACCCACAATACCGGTGCTTTTCGGTGGTTCGAATTCATCAAGGGCTTTGTTTACGCGATTGCCAATTTCACTGGCTGCGCCTTTAACGCCTTGGTCTATTTTAGGTGCTATTTCATCAAGCTGTTTAATGGTGGCTTGCATGCCGTCTATGGCAAGCTGTGGCAATAGCACATCATACTGCCAACTTGTTGATATTTCGTGAAGTGTATCGCGCAGGCCTTTTATAAAGGCTTTTACTTCGCTGGCTGCTTGTTTACCTAGGTCTTGCCAATTTATTTTACGTAAATACTGAACGGGGTCGCCTTTACCCAACTTACGAAGGACTGCAATTGCGGCTTCTATTGTGTCGCCGCTGTTTTTAATCACCACTTTACCGACGCCTTTTACCGCGGAGCCGAGCACAGGCACTAAACCTATCGCGGTGAGCGTAAAGGCAATCCAGCCATCACTGTCGTTGGCTTTATCGTCATCAGTCAGTAGCATTACATTGGCTAAAATATCCCGCACGTCCATGACTTGGTCAA